>DASZWV010000062.1:0-1810 GCA_035546115.1 Phycisphaerales bacterium | reverse complement strand
ACACGCATGCCGACGTACGAATACAAGTGTGCGAACTGCTCCCACAGGTTTGAGCAGTTCCAGTCGATGAAGGACAAGCCGCTGAGGAAGTGCCCGAAGTGCGGGAAGAACGCGCTGGAGCGGCTGATCGGCACGGGCGCGGCGGTGATCTTCAAGGGTTCCGGGTTCTACCAGACTGACTATCGCTCGGAGGCGTACAAGAAGGCCGCCGAGAGCGAGAGCAAGCCGGCCGAGACCAGGAGCGAGACCAAGGCCGACGGGAAGGCCGATGCGAAGCCCGCGGCGGAGGCCAAGCCGGCCGCCGAGAAACCCGCTCCGGCGAAGGCCGACTCGAGGCCGAAGAAGCCGTCGAAGAAGCGGTAGCCGCCGCGAGGTACGATGGGCCCATGCGCATCTTCGGGCATGGCATCGACGTGGTGGAGATCTCCCGCATCGAGCGGATGATCGATGACCATTCTGACCGGTTTCTCGAGCGGTGCTTCACGCCAGAGGAGAAGTTCCATGGCGAGGGGGGACGGCGGTATGCCGAGCACATCGCGGCGCGATTCGCGGCCAAGGAGGCCGCGATGAAGGCGTTGGGGACGGGGCTCGTGGGCGGGATCGCGTGGACGGACTTCAGCATCCACACGGAGCCGACGGGCAAGCCGAAGCTGATCGTGGGGGGAGAGGCGGCCAAGCTCGCGTGGCACCACGGCGTTCACGAATGGCACGTGTCGCTGAGCCACACGGAGACGGTGGCGATGGCGTCGGTGATCGCGGTGGCGAGAGAGAAGGATAAGGCCTGAACGCGGAGGGTGTGGAGGCGTACAGAGCGCTACTTCGTGGGCGACGAGGGCTTGGCGTTCGCCGCGGCGAGTTCGGCCTCGACTTTGTGGCGATAGGGCAGGAAGTCCTTGGTGTACCACGTGCGCCAGGCCTTCTGGTCCCAGCCGAGGCTGGCGGTGGACTGGCCGCCCCAGCCCTGCGTGGAGAGGCCGATAAGGGCCGCGTTGACCTCGGTGCGATAGGTGATCACCACGGCGTCGATGACGCGCAGCACAACGCCGTTGGTGACGACGCCGAGTTGCGGGTTGAAGGCGACGGCGTTGTCGCCGACGATCGGCGTGAGTTGCTGGACGTAGGCCTGCTGCGTGCCGACCAGGATGTACGCGAGCGCGGGCTCGCCGCCGTCGTCGGCGCGGCTGGGGCCCGAACTCTGTGAGATCTGGGCGTTGATGAGCATTGGGATCGCGTCGTAAAGCTGGAGCTGCTGGGCGAGCCCGGCCGCGGCGGCGACCTGGTCGTTCGCGTGATCGCGCAGGCCGAGTGAGATGACCCACTTGACGCGATTGGTGACGTCGCCGGTCTCGCGCGTGCGATCCGCGAGCCGCTCGGCGGCGTGGGCCCGGAACTCCTTGTCCTTGCCGAAGACCGCGGCCCAGGCGATCGAGGCGTCGGCCTCGTCGGTCTTGAGATCTCGGAAGTGGTCGAGGAGGGCGTCGCGGACGTCGGTCCCCTCATCGGCGAAGATCTGGATGAGCGAGGGGAAGATCGCGGGATCGGTGTACTTGCGCAGTTCAATGATGCCGAGCTGGCGGGTCTCGGTGTTGCGGATGCCGTGGAAGTACTTCGCGCGGAGCTTCTTGAGGTCTTTCTCGACCTGCTGGCGCGACTTCTTTGCGTTGGCGTAGGCGAGGGCCTCGGGCGTGCCGCGGGCGGGGATGAGGTTGGTCGTCCACGAGTCGCCGCCCGAATCGGGCGCGGCGGGGGTGGACTGATCCGGCGGGCACGCGATGACCGGCGAGCACAGCATCGCGGCGGCGACCGAGAT
>DASZWV010000061.1:0-12631 GCA_035546115.1 Phycisphaerales bacterium | reverse complement strand
TATCGGCGACCTTGCGATCCGGCTCCAGCCAAGCCCCCATAATGGGCGGCAAGACGGAGGGGACACGCGACCGGATATCTCCCCGGCGGCCGCGCACGATTCTACCCCCTGCTGGTCGAATTGCCGCGCCGTTTCCACTCGGAGCTTGTTTTTGCAGTTATGGACTTGGCGTTTGCGGCTTCGCGGACCCGCCCCCGGCCCCATACCCCGGCGGCGCATCGTCGAGCCCCTCGACGGACCGCTTTCCCGGGTGTTCCGCCGGCGCTGCGCCAGGTCCGATTCCGCCCGGCGGCACGGCATCCTTCGGCGGGGCGATCGGCCCCATCTCGCGCCGCGAGACCCGCCGCTTCGGCTCGGGAAGCTCGAACAAACCGCCGGCACGCTTGGTGTCCATCACCTGCGACAGCCGCGACGCCATCGACTTGCGCGTCTGCTCGTACTCCGCGTCCGATATCTCACCTCGCCGGTGCATCTCGCGCAGTTGCTCCATGAGCGAAGCCGCGGCGTTGCTCTCGGTCTGCTGATCGAGCGTCTTCTTCCGCAGGTACACCAGAACCGTGCCCGCGATCACCAGCGGGGGCACGGCGATGATGGTCGCCCAGATCACCCTCGACGCCATGCTCGCCTTCTCGGGCGATGACGTCTGGGCAAGCTGGAGCAGAACGTGCATCATGGGCGGCCGGCCTGATCAGCCCCCGGTCACGATCGAATCCCGGATCGGCGAGAGCAGGCGGGGCAGCACCACCGTGTCCAGCATCTCCTCGCCGCGCCGTTTCAGGGCGTCGAACTCCGACTCGAGGTTGTTCACATCGCCGAAGGGTCCGTACTTCCTCACGATCAGGTACACGCTGATCGGGTCCTCGCGGAAATCGGTGTTTCCCTTCCCGTGCCGGTTCCCCGAACGCGTCTTCACCTCGAAGTGGGCCTGCAGGTCGCCGTCGTCGCTGAGGGCCACCCCGAGCAGCGGCTGGCAATCCACCATTCGCAGGATCTGGTCGGTCTTCATCTGCACGCCGTCCACCAGGGCGGCCAGGGGCGAGCCCGCGAAGAGCGCGTTGAAGACAATCGTGTCGTGATTCCCCGTCGCCATCATGTCGAACCCGTAGAGCACCTCGAGATGGTCGATGTCCAGCGGGCTGATGTCGAGGAAGTACGGCGCGGCCTCGAGCACGAGCTTGTGCAACTTGTACCCCTGCTCGGGGGACTCGGGATTGACGCTCCCCGACCGGATGCTCGTCTTCCGCACCGCCACCCACTGCTGCGCCGCGCCCCCGACGCCGTTGTGCTCGTTGTCCGGCCGAGACTCGAGCGCCAACTCGTCGGTGTACCTCTTGAAGCGATCCATTTCCGTGATGTCGCGTCGAATGCGATCGAAGAACGAGAGCACCGTGTCGCGGCGCATGGACAGGTCCATCTTCAGATTCAGGCGTTGGTTGATGTAGAAATCGGCCGCGTACGCCGAGTATTCGTTGCGCATGGAGGGCACCCTCGCCTCACGATAGGCCACGCCGCCCGCTCGGAACCGACACGATCATGCCCAGTATGTCGGATGTTGCGCCGAGGTCGGGAACGGCATGGTCCGCTCCGGCATCCCGCAACTCCTGCATGGAATACCGGCCCGTCGCGACGCCGATGCACCGGCACCCGTTGGCGCGGGCGCAGCGCACATCGTGGATGGTGTCCCCGATGATGGTCACCCGCGAGGGCTCGATCGGCACGCCGTGGACCCGGCGGAAGCGGCCCATGGCCACGGGAGGCAGGTGCTCGCGATCCGGCGGATCGTGCGGCGAGTCGTTCCCCCACGCGCACACCGTGAACCAGGCCGGATCGAATCCGCAGGCCCGGAGCTTCAACCACCCCGTTTCCTCGAAGTTGCCGGTGAGAAGACCCGCCGCGAGGGTTCCCGACGAGCGCACCCTGCCGACAAGCTCGATCGCGCCGTCGAGCGCCCGTGCACCCGCTTGAGTTCCCAGCCGGTCCTCGAGATGCCGCGCGTACACGGCTCGGAAATTCCGCTCGATCTCGCTCGTCGCGCCCACGCCGCAGGCCAGGAGCATCTGGCGGAGGAGAATCGAGTCCAGGCTGCCCGCGAAGTCGATCCCCCGCGCACTGAACCGATCGCCGAAGAGCTCCTTCCCGGCGCTCTCCATCGCGGCGACGCCCGCCCCGTTGGTTTTCAGCAGGGTCGCATCAATGTCGAAAAGCACCAAACCGTGCACGGCGGCCTCCTGCCTTGGGGCGTCCGCCCCCCTTCCGGTTCACTACCGCTGGATGTGGAAACCATCCTCCCGATCCACGACGGGTATCGCCGTCTCATGAGCGCCGCGGATGTTCCGCTCCATCACCCTCCCAAGCTCATGCAAAACCCCCGCCACGATCTCTTCATCCCCTTGGACTTCCATGAGCACGGAGCCATCCGCCTCGTTGCGCACCCAGCCCGTGACGCGAAATCTCGCCGCCACGGCGTGCGCGGTGGCTCGAAACCCGACCCCTTGCACCCGTCCGACATATCGGACCCGCTTGCGCATGCCGAGACCCTCCGTGCTATCAAAATCCGTGCCATTCTTGTCACTCGCGAACCTCTCCAAGGTGTCGATCACACACTTTCTGACAACTTTGCCCAAATCCCCGAAGTGGTTTGACCATCATCTCTTACGTGCTAGTCTTGCCAAGACCAAGGCGGCCTCCTTATTGGTCCGTTCGCCGCGGGTTCGCCCCGCCGGCGCGGACAAACCCTCTCGGACATCCGCCAAGGCTCTGTCGCAGATGCGCCCCGACGCGCGTCGGAATTCCGGCCTCCCGGATTCGTGTGTTCATTCCGAATCGTCGTGTTCCTGCGATTTTCCTCCAGATGTTCCAACGAATGGATGCCTTGTCTCTCCGTCGTGGTGCTCCCGGCTCGCCGGGTGCGCCGTGTTGTTCGTGTGGGTGTTGATGGCGGGCGCATCTGGCTCTCGGGAGCGACCCGTCCCATCGCAGACCGCATCGTGGTGTGATGATTCCGGCACTGGGTCGCTCCAACTCCTCCTCCGACGATCGCCAGCGCGTGCTCGATGCGACCGACATCGTGCGCCTGATCGGCGATCACCTCGCGCTCAGGCCCAAGGGTCGTGAGTTCGTCTGCCTGTGCCCCTTCCACGACGACCACAAGCCCTCCATGTGCGTCGTCCCGCACAAGCAGATCTACCACTGCTTCTCCTGCGGCGCGGGCGGCAACGCCATCACGTTCGTGATGGAGTACCACAAGATGAGCTACGGCGAGGCGCTCAAGTTCCTCGCCGAGCGTGCCGGCATCGAGCTCACCCCCTGGCGCCCGCGCCGCCTCGTCGGCGCCGCCGGCCAGGCGTCCGGCTCGGATGAGGGCGATGAAGAAGCTTCCGAGACTTCCCGCTCCGCCATGCTCGGGGCCGCCAAGGTCGCCCAGGACTTCTTCCGCGCCATCCTCGCTCGCCCGGAGCACGGCGCCGCCGCCCGCGCCGTTCTCGAGAACCGCGGCGTCTCGCCCGAGATGGTCGAGCTGTTCCAACTCGGCGCAGCCCCGGACAAGTGGGACGGCCTCGTGCTCACCATCAGCGCAAAGAGCCTGCCCATCGAGCCGTACCGCGCCACCGGCCTGGTCAAGGCGCGCGAGCAGGGCGGGGGCTTCTACGACGCCTTCCGCAACCGCGTCATGTTCCCGATCCACAACCAGATCGGGCAGGTCATCGGCTTCGGCGGCCGGCGCATCAACGACGCCGACGAGCCGAAGTACATCAACTCCGCCGAGTCGGCGATCTTCGACAAATCCACGACGCTCTACGGCCTGTACCAGGCCGCTCAGGCGATCCGCCAGTCGCGCACCGCGATCGTCACCGAGGGGTACATGGACACCATCGCCTGCCACCAGGCGGGCGTTCGAAACGCCGTCGCCACGCTCGGCACCGCGCTCACCGCCGGCAACGCGAGGGTGCTCCGCCGGCTGTGCGACACCGTCGTCCTGCTCTTCGACGGCGATGAGGCCGGCCAGCGCGCCGCGGAGCGGGCCGTCGAGGTCTTCTTCACCGAGCCGGTGGATGTCCGCATCGCCGCCCTCTCCTCGCACACCGACGCCAAGGACCCCGACGAGCTGCTCAAGCGCGAGGGCGGGCGCGAGGTGTTCGATCGCGTCGTCGCCGCGGCCGTTGACCCGCTGGAGCTGCTCTTCGCCCGCATCCGCGCGAACATCGGGGACGCCGGGCTCTCCGCGCGTGCCCGCGTCGTGGAGGAGTTCGTCGCGCGGCTGGTCGATCTCGGGATCGACCGCGTTGACAAGGTCCGCTACCAGCTCATCATCAAGCGGCTCTCGCAGATCGCCGGCGTCGATTGGGAGACGATCTCGGGGGCGGTCGCGACCCGCCGGGCCCGCACATCGCAGCGCCCGACGCCGGCCGTCGAGATCGAGGCCAAGCCCCTGACCGCGCCCGAGCACCTGCTCGGGTGCATCCTGAACGACCCCACGCTCCCGCAAACCCTTGTCGAGGAAGACTCCGAGCTCATCGATCCCGAGACGTTCGAGAACGGCGCCGTGCGTTCCGTCGCCTCGTGCATCTCGAGTCTCATCATCGACGAGCACACCCCCTCCCTCGCGGCGGTTCTCGCCGCCACCGAGGAGGTCGCCGTTCAGCGGGCCGCGACGCGCTTGGCGTCCGAGGTGGACCGTCTGACCGAGGGCTCCGCGGAAAAGCTCCGGCGGTTCTGGGCCAGCAGCCTGGACTCGGCCCGGGCTCAGCGGCGAAGGCTCAAGCTCGGGCCCGACCCGTCGAGCGTTGTGCTCGAGTCCGTGGCGGATCGGCTCGAGCGAATCCGACAGCAGCGTGCCCGTGGCCCGAACGATCAGCGGGCGATTCCAAGGCCCGCGTAGCTCGCGGCAGAAACGAACGATCGGCGCCCAGGACGGCCGTCGATCACGCCGGAAGGGGTTGGGGCCGGGAGGGCGGGGTTCTCGTGGCGGGCCGAGATCGTGATCGGCCCGGTGATTCGTGAGGGTTGAATCCCGCAGGAGGCGCTCGTGATTCTGGATCTTCACCCGGTGCTCTCGGACCTCATCGACCTTGCCACCAAGCGCGGCTGGCTGAGCTACGAAGAGCTCAACAACACGCTCCCCGACGAGTGGGTCGACCCCGACCGCCTGCACGAGCTGCTGATCTACGTCGATCAGCTCGGCGTCGAGCTCATCGACGAGATGGAGTTCCGCTCGCGCCGCTGGCGGGCCGCCGGCACGGCCGACGCGAACACGCTTCGCGTGCGCGGCATCACGCAGCCGCTCCGCGCCATGAGCGTCGCCGGCGGCGACCGGTCCCACGCTGCGGGCGCCTGGGCCAAGGCCTCCGGTCTCGACGTCGACGCCCGCGATGAGGAGACCGACGCCGAAGCGGCCGAGCTCCAGAACGACCTGAACGAGGTGCTCAAGGAGTCGGCGAGCAAGCGGATCGACGATCCGGTGCGCATGTACCTCACGCAGATGGGCTCGATCCCCCTCCTCACCCGCGAGGAGGAGATCCGCCTGGCCAAGAAGATCGAGACCACGCGCATGATCTTCCGCCGCCGGTGCCTGGAGAGCGACTACGTGCTCGCCCAGGCCGCTTCCCTGCTGCGCCAGGTCGACGCCGGAACGGTCCCGTTCGATCGCACGATGCGCATCTCCACGGCCGAGGAGAACGCCCGCGACAAGATCTCGCGCCGGATCCCCTACAACCTCTCGACGCTCGACAAGCTTCTGGCCCTGAACCGCGCCGACTGGGACACCCTGCAGGGCGCGAGGGCCTCCGGCGAGGCCGATGTGATCGCCGAGTGCGGCCAGCGCATCGCCACGCGCCGCCGCAAGATGGCCGCGCTCACCGAGGAGCTCAGCCTCCGCACGGGCAAGATCATCCCCTTGTTCAAGAAGCTCCGGTCGATCGCCAAGAAGATGAACGAGCTCTCGATCGAGCTCCGGCGCGCCGAGCGCCATCCGAAGAAGTACGACGCCGACGACGTCGCCGTGATGAAGGAGGAGCTCGCCGGCCTCCGAGCGCTCGTCCTCGAGGAGCCGGAGGACCTCTCCCGGCGCGCCCGCGATCTCGCCACCGTTTTCTGGGAATACGAGCAGGCCAAGCGCGACCTCTCCGGCGGCAACCTGCGCCTGGTCGTCTCGATCGCCAAGAAGTACCGCAACCGCGGCCTCTCCTTCCTCGACGTCATCCAGGAGGGCAACACCGGCCTCATGCGCGCCGTGGACAAGTACGAGTACAAGCGCGGCTACAAGTTCTCCACCTACGCCACGTGGTGGATCCGCCAGGCCATCACCCGCGCCATCGCCGACCACGCACGCACCATCCGCATCCCCGTGCACATGATCGAAACGATGACCCGCCTCCGCAACATCCAGAAGCTGCTCCTGCAGGAGCGCGGCGTCGAGCCCACCATCGAGGAGCTCGCCGAGCGGGCCGGCATGTCCGTCACCGACGCCCGGCGCGTGCTCAAGATCTCCAAGCACCCCGTGAGCCTCGACAAGCCCGTCGGCGACGAGGCCGACAGCTCGATCTCCGACTTCCTCGAGGACCATCGCACCGAGTCGCCCGCCGGCTCGGCGACGCAGGACATGCTCAAGCAGCGCATCGAACTGGTCCTCAAGAGCCTGACCTACCGCGAGCGCGAGATCATCAAGCTCCGCTACGGCATCGGCGACGGCTACACCTACACGCTCGAGGAGGTCGGCCGCATCTTCAAGGTCACCCGCGAGCGCGTCCGCCAGGTCGAGGCCAAGGCCCTGCGCAAGCTCCAGCATCCCGTCCGGGCCCGCAAGCTCGCCGGGTTCATCGAGGGCGGCGATCCGATCGAGGTCCGCCCGCTGCCGATGCTCGTGGCCGGGCGGTCCTGATCGCGCCAGGCCGCGCTAGCCTCTGCCGATGATCTGGCTCTGGATCGGCTTCCTCATGCTCGTGGCGGTCCTGCTCGCTCTGGACCTGTTCATCGTCGGCCGCCGCCACCGCGCGATGACGGCGCGCTCGGCCCTGCGGTGGACGATGTTCTTCGTCGCCGTCGGCGCGCTGTTCAACGTGGCCATCTACTTCGTCTACGCCCACAACGTCCTCGGCGCGGGCGATGAGTTCGTCCACCACCTGAAAGCCCACGGGTCGGCGGACCACCCCACCTCGCCCGCGCGCATCGGCTCGACCGCCGCCATGCAGTTCCTCGCCGGCTGGCTCACCGAGTACTCGCTCAGCGTGGACAACCTGTTCGTCATCGCGATCATCTTCTCGACGTTCAAGGTCCCAGGCCCCGACCAGCACCGAGTGCTCTTCTGGGGGGTGCTCGGCGCGATGCTCGCACGCGCCGCGATGATCCTCGCCGGCGCGGCCGCCGTCGAGCGGTTCGAGTGGGTTCTCTACATCCTCGGCGCGTTCCTGCTGTTCACCGCCTGGCGCATCGCCGTGGCCGGCGATGAGGAGAAACGCGACTACAACGGCATGCTCCTGGTCCGCGCCGCCCGCCGCACGATCCCCATGTCCGACGCCTACGACGGCCACCACTTCTTCACGCGTCTCCCCTCGGGCAGGCTTGCCGCGACCCCCCTGCTGCTGGTCCTGCTCATCGTCGAGGCCACCGACGTGCTCTTCGCGGTGGACTCGATCCCCGCGGTGATCGGCATCACGCGCGATCCGTTCCTCGTGTTCACATCCAACATCTTCGCCGTCCTCGGCCTGCGGTCGCTGTACTTCGCGCTGCGCTCGATGCTCGGCCGGTTCCACGCCCTCAAGCACGCCCTCGCGGCCGTGCTCGCGTTCGTCGGCGCCAAGATGCTCCTCGAGGGCACGGACCATCTCCGCCCGCTCGTCTCCGGCGTGTTCGGACGCGTGCCGCGCTGGCTCGACTGGCTTCCCAGAGAGTCGATCGACATCCCCACGCCGATCTCGCTCGGCGTGATCGCCCTCATCCTCGCGGCGGGCGTGGTGTACTCGCTGGCCCTGCCCGCCAAACCCCGCCGCCCGGGATGAGCGCACCCACTCCTCGCGAACCGCCGGTCGCGCCGACTTCGACTCTCGGATCGAGTTTCTCGATCAGCGGCGCAGTTCCCGCTCCGCCCGGATCCAGTCCGAGCGGTCATCGCCGGGCTGCCCCATCGCCACCCGCTCCAGGTACAACTCGTACGCCCGCTTTCGGATCGCATCCGCCGAGGGCTTCAGTTCCACCGGCCCCGACAGCGCCGTGCCCGGCGCGCCCGGAACCTTGTTCAGCGGCCCCTTCACCGAGCGCCCCGGCAGCGGCACCGCGCCCGTGAGATTCGTTCCATCCAACGTTCCAGACTTCCTGCCTGCGGCTCCCTGTCTGCTCATGGTGATTCCTTCCGTGTCCAACGTGCGAACGCGCGAGTGTATACACGCCCGCGGCTGCACGACCGCCAACGCTTCTCGCCGCCGATCACCCAAACAGGTTGCCGGTCGATCACGACATCGCGCCCACGGGCACCACTACGCCGTTTCCCCCTGCGTGCACAGAGGGGTGCGCCGGCTCGTGGGGCGTCGTCGCCTCACGCTTCTTCGCGAGAAGCACATACACCGACGGCACGACGAACAGCGTGAAGAACGTGCTGATCGTCATCCCCGCCACCAGCACGATGCCGATGCTGTTGCGCGCCGCGGCCCCGGCCCCGGTCACCAGCACCAGCGGGAAGTGCCCGAACACCGTCGCCGCCGAGGTCATCAGGATCGGCCGCAGGCGCGTCATCGCCGCCTCGCGGGCGGCCGCGGCCTTGGTGAGCCCATGCTCTTGCAGGTGATTCGCGAACTCCACGATCAGGATGCCGTTCTTGGCCACTAGGCCCACGAGCGTGATCAGGCCCACCTGCGAGTAGATGTTGATCGTCGTCCACCCAAGATACGCGAACAGCAGCGCCCCGGAGAGCGCCAGCGGCACGCTCCCCAGCAGCACGATCAGCGGGTCTCGGAAGCTCGAGAACTGGGCCGCGAGCACCAGGTAGATGAGGATCAGCGCGAACCCGAGCGTCACCGCGAGCGACGAGGCCTCGTGGCGGATCTGCCGGCTCTCACCGGCGTAGTCCAGCGAGTACCCCGGGGGCAGAATCTTCTTGGCGATGTTCTCCAGCGCGGTGAGCGCCTCCTCCTTGGTCACGCCCGTCTTCACCATCGCGTTGATCTTGAAGCTGTTCCGCTGCTGGAAGCGGTTGAGCGAGCGCGGCGCCGTCTGCGACTCGAGCTTCACGAAGGACGCGACGGAGACCAGCCCGCCGCTGGGCGTGCGCACCTTGAGCTGCAGCAACTGGTCCGGAGACTGCCTTCCCAGCTCCGCGATCTGCGGGATGACCTTGTACGACCGTCCCTCGTAGTTGAACCGGTTCACGTACCCGCCCGCCAGCAGCACGGCCAGGTCGCGCCCGACCGCCGCGAGATCCAGGCCAAGGTCCGCGACCTTGTCCTTGTCGATCACGATCTTGATCTGCGGCATGTCGATCTTCAGATCGGTGTCGGCGTAGAAGAACTTCCCGGAGCCGAACGCGGCGCCCACGAGTTGCCCGGCGTACGGCGCCATCTGCTCGGCGCTCTCGGTGCTCGTGACGATCAGCTCCACGTCGAACTGCCCAGCGCCGGGAAGCGGCGGGGGCGTCGCGGCGATCGCCGTCACCTCCGAGATCTGGCTGATCTTTCCGAAGATCTCCCCCTTGATCTGCTCGGTGGTCCGCTCGCGCTCCTCCCAGTTCTTCACCTGGATGCCGCCGAAGCCGCCGGTCGTCTGCGCGACCTGGAAGAAGAACTTCGCCTCCGGCACACTCAGAAACTCCTTCGCCACACGCTCGAACCCCTTGAGCGTGTACCGCAGCGATGAATCCGGGGGCGACTGCACGATCGCGAACACGATCCCCTCATCCTCCGTCGGGGCGAGTTCCTTGCGGCTCTGCGTGTACAGCGGATACGCGGCCGCGGCGATCAGCACGACAAACAGCGCGAACGTGAGCGGGGCCTGGAGCGTGAAATCCAGCACGCGCCCATAGACACGCTTCAGGCCGTCGAACTGGCCGTTGATGAACCTCGCGAACCAGTTCTGGTGCACCGACCCCAGCCGCGCGCTCGCGATCGGCGAGAGCGTCACCGCCACGATCCCCGAGACTACCACCGCCGCGGCCAGCGTGAAGGCGAACTCGCGGAAGAGCATCCCCGTCAGACCGCCCTGGAAGCCGATCGGCGCGTACACCGTCGCCAGCGTGATCGTCATCGCCACGATCGGCGCGAAGAGCTCCCGCGCGGCGATGAGCGCGGCCTCGATCTTCCCCTTCCCCTCGCGCATGTGCCGCTCGACGTTTTCAACCATGACGATGGCGTCGTCCACGACCAGCCCCACCGCCAGCACGATCGCGAGGATCGTCAGCAGGTTCAGCGAGAAGCCCATCACGAGCATGAACACGCACGCACCCACCAGCGAGATGGGGATCGCCATCAGCGGCACGAGCACCGTCCGGAACGACCCCATGAACAGGAAGACCACCAGCGCCACGATCGCGATCGTCTCGCCGAGCGTCTTGGTGATCTCCTTGATCGCGTGGTCCATGTAGTACGTGCCGTCGTAGGCAAGCCTCATGTCCACGCCCGCCGGCAGCGCGGGCCGGATCTCCTCCAGCCGCTGCCGGAGCCCCTTGGCCACCTCCAGCTCGTTCGAGCTCGGAAGCGGCCACACCGAGCAGTACATCGCCGGCTTGACCTCGCCCGTCTCGTGCGTCCCGAACCCGCACTGCCCGGTCGGCTCCTCGCTCCCCAACTCCACGCGAGCTACATCCTTCAGCCGCACGAAGGCGCCGTCGTTCTCGGAGATGATCAGCTTCCGGAACTGTTCGGGCGTCCGCAGGTCGGTGTCGGTCAGCAGATCGACCTGGATGTCCGCCCCCTTGGTCCGCCCGACCGCGGCGACGAAGTTGTTCTTCTGCAGCGCGGTCCACACGTCCGTCGGCGTCACGTTGAGCGCATCCATCCGGTCCGGATCGAGCCAGATGCGCATCGCCAGCTCGCGCGAACCCTCGATGCCGCACCGCTGCACGCCCGGGATCGTCTGCAGCTCCGGCTGCACCTGCCGGACGAGGTACTCGTTGAGCTGCGTGAGGGTCAGCGTGTCGCTCGTGAACGAGACGTAGAACGTCGCGTAGGGCTTGTCCGTCCGCTGAATGTCCACCACCGGCGATTCGGCGTCGGCCGGGAGCGTCGAACGCACCTGGTTCAGGCGCGCGCTGATCTCCGCGAGCGCGGCGTTCGAGGAATGGTTCAGCCGCAGGTGCACCGTGACGACGCTGATCCCCGAGTTCGAGGTGCTCTCGATGTAGTCGATCCCGTCGATGGCCGAGACCGCCCGCTCGATCGGCGTCGTGATGAACCCGCGCACCGACTCCGCACTCTGGCCGAAGTCCACCGTCGTGATGATGATCGACGACGATTCCAGGCGCGGATACTGCCGCACGGGCAGGCTGCTGATCGCCCGCCAGCCCACCGCCAGGATCACCAGGTTGATGACCACCGCGAGAACGGGCCGCTTGATGAAGATGTCGGTGAATGACCGCATTCGATTTCCAGATCAGGATTGGACGGGGCACAACGGGCGCGAAGGAATCTTCAATCTCCCCCGCCGGTCGGGCCGGCGCCCGGCGTGGACTGCGGTCTTCTCGGAACTCGCCGATGGTGCCGGCTCGACGCTCACCAGCGCGCCATCATGGAGCTTGAACGACCCGACGGTCGCGATCTGCTCCCCCACCTTCAGGCCGTCGGTCACGATCAGGCCATCCGCGGTCGCGGGCCCCAGCTTGACGAACCGCTGCATGGCCCGCAGCTTGCCGCTTTCTCCGGGCGTCTTCGACGGCCCGATCACGAAAACGTGATCCCCGTACGTCGCCCGCCGAACGGCGATGACCGGCACCACCACGAACTGGCTGGCCTCGCCCAGCGGGACGCTCACATCCACCGACATCCCCGGTCGCATGACATCCTTCGGGTCGTCGATGATCGATCGCACGCGGACATTCCGCGTCGCCATGTTGATCTGCGAGTCCAGCGCCACCACGGTGATCGCCACCGGATCCTTCCCAAGGTTCGGCGATGTGCACATGAACACCGCCCCCGGCTTCACCCGCCAGGCCTCCTCCTGCGGCACCGCGAAATCCAGGTACACCTTCCCATCGATCCCCTGGAACGAGACGATCTCCGTCCCCTCCTTGAGATACTGCCCCGGGTGCACCGTCCGGATGCCCGTCCGACCCTTGAACGGCGCGACGATGTGCTTCTTCGCGATGACCGCCCGCACCTGATCCGCCCGCGCCCGAGCCTGGCTGGTGTCCGCGCTCATCCGATCCAGGTTCGCCTGCGCCGTGTCCAGCTCCGACTTGGCCTTGTCCACCTCGATCGCCGAGATCGCGTTCTGCTCCGCCGCCTCGGTCACCCGTCGATAGTTCGACTTCGCCAGCGCGAGCGACGCCACCACCGCCTGGTGCGACGCCTCCGAAGCCCGGATCGCGGCCTCCGCGGCCTTCAGATCCGCCTCCTCGGTCGAGGTATCCAGGTCGATCAGCGGAGCGCCCGCCTCGATCACCGAGCCCGAGTCGAAGTACACCGCCTTGACGGTTCCCGCCACCTCGTTGCTC
>DASZWV010000060.1:0-3262 GCA_035546115.1 Phycisphaerales bacterium | reverse complement strand
GATCGGCGAGCCGGCCTTGAACTTGAACCCGGAGGGCTTCATCTCGACGAACGTCACGTCGGTGAGCTGGTCGACGGCGAACTGGGTCAGGCCGAGGGTGAGCGTCGAGCCCTCGAGCTTGTGCCACTCGTGGGATTCTGAGTACTTGCGATCTGTGGGCAGGGGCATGGGGTGTGTCCTTGACAGGGGCCGGATGCTAGCCGAGGTGATGTCGGATGTGGGATGGAGGATGGACGCCCCCGGGGGGCCCGGAACGCGCACGCCGGCTCGCACATTCCGCATCGTACATCCCACATCCGACTCTTCGCCTACAGTCCCGCCCGAGATGCTGCTGACCCTGACCGCCAACGCGCTCCGTTCCCGGATCTCCGCGACCCGCAAGCCGCGCGGCGCCGCCGCCGGTGCGGGCGAGATGCTGCAGGTGACCGACCTGCCCCGGTTCGCCAGGGAGGAGCTCGGCCTCTTCGGGCTGAATCTCTCGACCAACCTGCTGGTGGGCGCGGACCTCAAGCGCCTCGACGCGATCCGCGATGCGGCCGACAAGGCCTCGTGCCCCTGCCTCACGCTCGTGGAGACCGAGGTGCAGGCCATGGGGACGACCGACGACGCCGTGGGCGATGCGGCGATCGCCCGCACGCAGCGCGTCGTGCAGGCCGCCCACCGGCTGGGGTGCAGCTCGATCGGCGTGTACGCATCCTGCAAGGACACCGAGGATGAGCAGGACTTCTGCATCGAGCGGCTCCGGCGCGTCCTGGGCCTCGCCGAGCGGCTGGAAGTGAACGTGCTGATCTGCCCGTCGCCGGGCCTGACCGAGGAGCCCGAGCGGCTGACGGACCTGATCAAGAAGGTCGGCGGCTTCCGCATCGGCACCTTCCCCGACTTCGAGGTGGCCTCGAAGTCGCCCGATCCGCTCGGCTATCTCAAGCGGCTCACGCCCTACGCCTCGGCGATCACGGCGGCCGCGGTGAGGCTCAAGCAGGGCAAGGGCGGGGAGATCACGCACGAGCCGTACGATCTGCGGGCGTACGCCGACGTGGTGAGGTCGGTCGGATACACGGGGACGATCGCGCTCGACTATCGCGGGACCGACGATCCGGTCGCGAACCTCCGGCTGGCCAAGACCCTGCTAGAGTCCGTGGTCCCGACGGGCGTGCAGGGCGAGCCCGGCGAGGACGATGAAGAGCTGATCGGCCCCGACGAATCGGAAGTTGCAGAAGAGGACTCCGATGACGACGGCGAGGACGAATGATCGTGCGCTGCTCCCCAAAGGCCCGGTGGCGATCGATATCGCGCCGCCCACCCTGCTGCCGGATGTGAACCCCATGGATCGTCTGATCATCACGATCGACGGACCGGCGGGCACGGGCAAATCCACCGTGGCGAGGGCGCTCGCGCATCGCCTGGGGCTCGATTTTCTGGACACCGGGGCGATGTACCGCGCCGCCGCGGCGATCGCGATCGACGCGGGCGTCGATCCCGCCGACCACGCCCGGTTTGTCGCCGAGGTCGAGCGCCGCGACCTGCACTTCGATTTCGACACCGATCCGCCCACGCTCCTGTGCGAGGGCCAGAGCATCATGCACCGCCTGCGCGACGCGGACGTCACGCGCCTGGTCTCGCCCGTCGCCGCGATCGACAAGCTCCGCCAGGAGATGGTCAAGAAGCAGCGCCAGATCGCCATCGCCCATCCGCGCCTGGTCACCGAAGGGCGCGACCAGGGCTCGGTGGTGTTCCCCGATGCGGACGTCAAGTTCTACATGTTCGCCTCGGCGCGCGTGCGCGCCGAGCGGCGGGCCGACCAGGTCTCGGGCGGTTCCGGCCGCCGGCCGAGCGAGGCCGAGATCCAGCGTCTGGAGCAGGAGATCCAGGCGCGCGACGACTCGGACTCGCGCCGCACCGTCGGCCCGCTGACCTGCCCGGCCGACGCCGAGCGGATCGACACCTCGGACATGGGCTTCGACCAGGTCGTGGATGCCCTCGAGGCGCACGTCACGCGCGTGCTCGGGTCGCGGGTCGTGACCCGCATCCGCCGGACGCGATAGCTCGAGGCGGGACGTCGGATGTCCGATGTACGGGGCGGCGCGAGGGCCCTAACCTCGCTCTTCCCACATCGCACATTCCCGATTCCATGACGCCCCCGCAACCCACGACCACCCAGCGCCCTCCGGGATTGCAAGGCCTCGACCCTGGCCAGACCACCTCGCAGATCCTCTTCTACCGCGTCTTCTACTGGATCCTGCTTTCCCTGTTCACCGTCATCTACCGGGCCCGATTCTTCGGTACCCGCAACGTGCCGGACGCCGGCGGCCTGCTGGTCATCAGCAACCACCAGTCGCACCTCGACCCGCCGCTGGTCGGCTCCGCGATCCGGCGCCGGAACATGGCCGCGATCGCGCGCGAGGGGCTCTTCCGCGTGCCCGTCCTCGGCTGGTGGCTGCGCATGGTCGGGTGCATCTCGATCAAGGAGGAGGGAGGCGACGCCGCGGCCGTGCGCGCCGGGATCGAGCAGCTCAAGCGCCATCGCATCATCGTGATCTTTCCCGAGGGGTCGCGCTCGCCCGACGGCACGATCAAGGAGTTCAAGCGCGGCGTCTGGCTGCTGATGATGCGCTCCGGCGTGCCGGTGCTTCCGGCGGCCGTCGAGGGGTGCTACGACGCCTGGCCGCGCGGGAACAGGATGCCGCACCTGTTCGGCCATCGCGTCGGCGTCTCGTTCGGAACGCCGATTCCCTTCGAAGATCTCAAGGCGATGGGCTCGGTTGCGGGGCTCGCGCACTTGCAGGCAGAGGTCGAGCGGCTGCGTGCAGACCTTCGTCTTCGGCTCGGCTTGCCGGAGAACGTGGCGACCGCCGCGACGTGACGAGATGCGGGCTTGTCGTTGCCGACGGCTGTCGAGACTCCCCCAATCGGGCGAGAAACGCACCGCGGGAGCAGCCATTGCGCGGCTCATGCACACCTCATCCGGGGTGCCCAACCTGCCGATCGGTTTTTCGGTATGCTGGTGTGACGGCGGCCGCGATCCGCCGCGAACTCCAAACTCCCATGAGCACGGACCGCTCACAACTTCTTGCCGAGCTGCGCCGGCGTCGCTCGCGGGGCGGCGTGCTGCGCGCGGCGGGGTTCGTCGGCGTGGTCGTGCTTGTCGTGCTCTCGGCGATCGTGACGAAGGAGAGCACGGCGCGGTCCGGACGAATCGCGACCGAAGCGATGACGCCGCTGGCATCCGTGGAGGGCGGCCTCCCCGCGGCCCGGGAAGCCGGCG
>DASZWV010000059.1:0-12257 GCA_035546115.1 Phycisphaerales bacterium | reverse complement strand
GGCAACTCCGACCCGACGTCAAGATCGGCTTCTTCCTGCACATCCCCTTCCCGCCCGAGGAGCTCTTCGCCTGGCTCCCGTGGCGGCGCCAGATGCTCGAGGGCATGCTCGGGGCCGACCTCGTCGGCTTCCAGATCCACTCCGACGCCCAGAACTTCTCCCGCCTCTGCCGCCACTACGCCGGCGCCGAGGGCTCCGACGCCGAGCTCCGCTACGGCGGCCGCACCGTGCACGTCGGCGCCTTCCCCATCTCCATCGACTTCGACGAGTTCAACGCCATCGCCGAAGACCCCCGCACCATCGAGCGCGCCAAGGCGATCCGCAAGCAGGTCGGCCCCTCGCGCAAGCTCGTGCTCTGCGTCGATCGCCTCGACTACACCAAGGGCATCCAGCAGCGCCTCTCCGTCTACGAGTCCATGCTCGAGCAGGGCGACGTCAGCGTCCACAAGCACGTGCTCATGCAGGTCGCCGTCCCCAGCCGCGAGAACGTCCCCGAGTACGCCGCCCTGCGCGACGCCGTCGAGCTCACCGTCGGCCGAATCAACGGCGAGTTCAGCATCCCCGGCGCCGTCCCCGTGCACTACTTCCGCCGCAACCTCCCCCGCGACGAGCTCGTCGCCGACTACCGCGCCGCCGACGTCATGCTCGTCGCCCCCCTCCGCGACGGCATGAACCTCGTCGCCAAGGAGTTCATCGCCTCACGCCCCGACCTCGGCGGCGTCCTCGTCCTGTCCGAGTTCGCCGGCGCCGCACGCGAGCTCCGCCGCGCCCTGCTCGTCAATCCTCGCGACATCGACGGCATGACCCAGACTCTCCGCTCCGCGCTCACCCTTCCTCCCGCCGAGGCCCGGCAGCGCATGGCTATTCTGCGAATGATGGTTCGTCGTCACAACGTCCACTTCTGGGCTTCCACCTTTCTCGGGGCAATCGAGGATTGATCCAGCAGACCCTCCACGACGAAATCGCCCGTCTCGCCGCCACCCCCATCCTCCTGGTCGGCTGCGACTACGACGGCACCTTGGCCCCCATCGCCCACTCCCCGTCCGCCGCCCGGACCGATGAGCGAAGCCTGGCCGCGCTCCGCCGCCTCGCCACCCTCGAGTCCACCCACGCCGCCGTCATCTCGGGGCGCGCCCGCCAGGACCTCATCGAGCGCCTCGGCATCACGCCCAACCTCGCCCTCATCGGCGGCCACGGCGCCGAGATGGGCGCCCCCGCGCCCGCCATCGCCGAGTCCGCCTCCCGCGGCACCGCCCCCCTCACCTTCCCCGACACCCCCCCCGCCGCCCCCACCGAGCCCAGTCCCGGCACCATCGAGCGGCTCTCCACCGAGCTCGAGCACATCGCCGCCGACTTCCCGGGCGCCCTCGTCGAGACCAAGCCCTCCGGCGCGGCCTTCCACTATCGCAAGGTCGATCCCGAATCCCACGCCCGCGCCCGCGAACTCGTCCGCTCCGCCGCCCTCCGCCTCAAGGCGCCCGTCGTCCGCGAGGGCACCATGGTCATCGAGGTCAGCCTCGTCCCCACCAACAAGGGACGCGCCTTCAGGTGGCTCATCGACCGCGCCTACGCCCACGCGGCCGTCTTCATCGGCGACGACCTCACCGACGAGGACGCCTTCGCCGTCCTCCGCCCCGGCGATCTCGGCGTCAAGGTGGGCGAAGACTCCAGCGCCGCCCGCGAACGCATCGCCACCACCGACGATGTGCACGATCTCCTCGAGGCGCTCGTCATCGCCCGCGAGCAGTGGCTCGCGCGCCGCCACCTCCCCGCCATCGAAGACCACGCCCACCTCTCCGACCAGCGCACCTGCGCGCTCATCGATCCCCACGGACGCATCGTCTGGCTCTGCGCCCCTCGCTTCGACTCTCCCCCGATCTTCGCCCAGATCCTCGGCGGGCCGGGCGCCATGGCGGGCCTCGCGCCCTCGCACGCACACCCCGGTGGCGGCGCGGGCGGCGCGGGCTTTTTCGAGATCGCCCCCGCCGACGGCCGCCAGCCCATCCGCCGCGCCTACGAGCCCGACACCTTCATCCTCAAGACCGAGTACGACGGTGGTCTCACCGTGACCGACTACCTCGACTGCTCCGCGGGCCGCCCCTATCAGCGCGCCGGCCGCTCCGACCTCATCCGCGTCGTGCAGGCCCCCCCCGGCTCCGCAAGCCCGGGCGAGAGTCCCGCGCCCGGCAAAATCGTCATCCGCTTCTCTCCGCGCATCGACTTCGCCCGCTCACCCACCCGGCTGCGGGCATCCGCCGAGGGACTCGTCATCGAGGGCATGCTCGATCCCGCCGCGCTCTACGTTCCGGGCCTCGACTGGACCATCCAGGACGACGGACCGAACCAGACGGCCGTCACCACCGTCGATCTCGCGGCCTTCCCCAACAACACGCTCACCCTCGAGCTCCGCCTCGGCACGACCAGCCTCCGCGTCGCCCAGATCCCCGAGCCCGCCCGGCGCGAGGCCACCCGCTACTTCTGGACGGCCTGGGCCAAGCCCCTGCGTCTGCCGACCCTCCACACCGACCTCGTCAAGCGCAGCGCCCTGGTCCTCAAGAGCCTCTGCTACGGCCCCACCGGGGCGATCTGCGCCGCCGGAACCGCCTCCCTCCCGGAGCAGCTCGGCGGCGTCCGCAACTGGGACTACCGCTTCTGCTGGGTCCGCGACGCCGCCATGTCCGCCGCCGCCCTGGCCCGCCTCGGCTCCATCGGCCACGCCCTGAAATACCTCGACTGGCTCGGCGGAATCCTCGAGGACATCGACAGCCCCGAACGCCTCCGCCCTCTCTACACCGTCCGCGCCCAGGAACTCGGCCCCGAGGGCGAGATCTCCGGCCTCTCCGGCTACGGCGACTCGCGCCCCGTCCGCGTCGGCAACGGCGCCGCCCAGCAGGTCCAGCTCGACGTCTTCGGCGCCGTCGCCGACCTCATCGCCATCCTCGCCGAGGCCGGCGCCGCCCTCACCCCCGAGCACTGGCGCATGCTCGACCACATGATCCGCGCCGTCTCCCTCCGCTGGCGCGAGCCCGACCACGGCATCTGGGAGATCCGCGGCCCGATGCGCCAGCACGTGCACTCCAAGCTCATGTGCTGGCACACCGTCGCTCGCTCCATCACCGCCCGCGAGATCACCGGCGAGCCCGTGAGCGCCGAACACCGCGCGCTCGCCGAGGCCATCCGCGACGACATCCTGGCAAACGGCGTGGCACGCTCCAAGGTCGCCCCCGGCGAGCCCGCCACCCCCAGCCACTTCACCGTCGCCTACGACGACCCCTCCGTCGATGCCGCCTGCCTCACCGTCGGCCTGCTCGGCCTGGTTCCCCACGACGACCCTCGCTTCGCCGCCACCGTCCTCGCCGTCGAGCGCGAGCTCCTCGAGAACGACACCGTCCTGCGCTACCGCGTGGACGACGGCCTACCCGGCGTCGAGGGCGGCTTCCACCTCTGCACCGGATGGCTCATCGAGTCCCTCCACCTCATCGGCCGCCGGGATGAGGCCCGCAAACTGCTCGACAAATACGCCGCGCAGTGCGGCCCGCTCGGCCTGTACGCCGAGGAACGCTGCACCATCTCCGGCCGCTCGCTCGGCAACTACCCCCAGGCCTACTCCCACCTCGCGCTCATCAACGCCTGCGTGCGCCTCTCCACCACCTGAACGGCCAGGGTGGCACTGGTCTGGCTTTGCAGACCAGTGCAATGGCCCCCTCGCTCCCGCGTTCGGCCCTCTTCCAAACCACAGGAGTCGCCGTGCAGACCCACGAGTTCTACATCAACGTCGGCGTCGCCGCCGTCCTCGGCGCCGCCATCGGCATCGAACGCCAGATGCACCAGCGCAAGGCCGGCCTCCGCACCAACGTCCTGGTCGCCCTCGGCTCCGCCGCCTTCGTCGCCATCGGGGCCTTCGTCCCGCACGAGGACAGCCAGAGCCGCGTCGCCGCCAGCGTCGTCTCCGGCGTCGGCTTCCTCGGCGCCGGCGTCATCTTCAAGGACGGCGCCACCATCAAGGGCCTCGACACCGCCGCCACCGTCTGGTGCTCCGCGGCCGTGGGCGCCCTCGCCGGATGGGGCCAGCTCGGCGCGGCCACCTTCGTCACCCTCGTCGTCCTGCTCACCAACACCCTCGTCCGCCCCTTCATCAAGCGCATCGACAAGCAGGCCCGCGCCGCCAAGGAATCCCCCGCTGCCTTCCGCGCCACCCTCTTGTGCGCCGAACGCGACGACGACGACGTCCGCGACCTGCTCCTCGCCGAGATCAGCGCGAGCAACCTGCTCCTCCGCAGCATCACCCGCACCAAGACCCGCGACGCCGACAACAACGTCCACCACGCCATCAGCGCCGAACTCGTCGGCACCCTCGCCGACCAGCGCGCCGTCGAGAAGATCGCCGCCAAGCTCACCATCGACCCGCGAGTCGAATCCGCATCCTGGCGCCTCGCCGACCCCGCCGACGCTCCCGGCGGCAACGGCGCCGCGGACTGAGCCGGTGCGAAGGCAAACAGCCCCGCCCGCTCCCAAGACCCAACCGACAACGCGCCACGCCGTCAATTTGCGCTTTGCCCTTTGTACTTTGCACTTTCACCCCTACGCTTCCCGAGTTTGCGCGCACAACCGCGCGCACCAAAGGAACGATGCCCAAGCGCACCGACATCAAGACCATCCTCATCCTCGGCTCCGGCCCCATCGTCATCGGCCAGGGGTGCGAGTTCGACTACTCCGGCACGCAGGCCTGCAAGGCCCTCAAGGCCGAGGGCTACCGCGTCGTGCTCGTGAACTCCAACCCGGCCACCATCATGACCGACCCGGAGTTCTCCGACCGCACCTACCTCGAGCCCATCACCCCGGAGGCCGTCGCCAAGATCCTCCAGAAGCAGAAGGACATCAACGACCCGGTCCACGCCTTGCTCCCCACCCTCGGCGGCCAAACCGCCCTCAACTGCGCCTGCAAGCTCTGGGACGACGGCATCCTCCAGCAGTTCAACGTCGAGATGATCGGCGCCAACCGCACCGTCATCCACCGCGCCGAAGACCGCCAAGTCTTCAAGGACATCGTGCAGGGCCTCGGCCTCAGGATGCCCAAGGCCAGGACCGTCCAGTCGCTCGAAGAGGCCCGCGAGTTCCTCACCGAGATCGGCCTCCCCGCCATCATCCGCCCCGCCTTCACTCTCGGCGGCACCGGCGGCGGCATCGCCTACAACGCCGAGGAGTTCGACGAGATCACCCAACGCGGCCTGCGCGCCAGCATGATCGGCCAGGTCCAGATCGACCAGTCCGTTCTCGGCTGGAAGGAGTACGAGCTCGAGGTTGTCCGCGACAAGAAGGACAACTGCATCATCGTCTGCGGCATCGAGAACATCGACCCGATGGGCGTGCACACCGGCGACTCCATCACCGTCGCGCCGATCCTCACGCTGACGGACAAGGAATACCAGGCGATGCGCGACGCCGCGATCGCCATCATGCGCGCCGTGGGCGTCGAGACCGGCGGCTCGAACGTGCAGTTCGCCGTCAACCCCAAGCCCATGCCCGACGCCCAGGGCAAGAAGCACTTCGAGATGGTCGTCGTCGAGATGAACCCGCGCGTCTCGCGCTCCTCCGCCCTCGCCTCAAAGGCCACCGGCTTCCCCATCGCCAAGATCGCGGCCAAGCTCGCCATCGGCTACACGCTCGATGAGCTCCGCAACGACATCACCGGCACCACCAGCGCCTGCTTCGAGCCCGCCATCGACTACATCGTCACCAAGATCCCACGCTTTACCTTCGAGAAGTTCCCCGAGGCCGACCAGACGCTCACCACGCAGATGAAGTCGGTCGGCGAGGCCATGGCCATCGGCCGCACCTTCGCCGAGAGCTTCCAGAAGGCCATCCGCTCCATGGAGGTCAAGCGCTTCGGCTACGGCCTGGATCGCAACGACAAGTGGCTCATGGCCATGCGCTCTGGGATGGGCCATGAAAAGGGTGGCACTGGCAGCTCGACTGCCAGTGGGAATCGGCAGGGGCCGATCGATGGTTTCCCCATCCCTCCCGGCACCACCACCGCCGACGGCGAAGCCCTCGAATGGCCCATCCCCGACGAAAAGCTCTCCCAGAAGCTCGCCATCCCCGGGCAGGCCCGGATGTACTACATCCGCTACGCGATGAAGCTCGGCTGGACCGCCCAGCGCATCCACGAGATCACCAACATCGACCCCTGGTTCCTCGACCAGCTCGCCCGCCTTGTCGAGTTCGAGGACAAGCTCCTCGCCCACAAGACGCTCGAATCCCTCCCGCGCAAAACCCTCCTCGAGGCCAAGCGCCTCGGCTACTCCGACGCCCAACTCGCCAACCTCTACTACGGCGCCATCAACCCCGACACCATCCTCAAAGTCCGCGCCCACCGCAAGGGCCAGAACATCGAGCCGGTGTACAAGCTCGTCGACACCTGCGCCGCAGAATTCGAGGCCGTGACGCCGTATTTCTACAGCACCTACGAGACCGGCTGCATCGACTCGGCACTCGGCACTCGGCACTCGGCACTTCCTCCAGAAGACGAAATCCGCATCACCCAAACCCCGAAGGTCATCATCATCGGCGGCGGCCCCAACCGCATCGGTCAAGGCATCGAGTTCGACTACTGCTGCTGCCACGCCGCCTTCGCGGCGGATGACCTCGGCCTCGAGTCGGTGATGATCAACTCGAACCCGGAGACCGTCTCCACCGACTACGACACCAGCGATCTGCTGTTCTTTGAGCCGCTCACGCTTGAAGACACGCTGAATGTCATTGAACGACTGAACGGCTCCCCTCTGAATTGCCCTACTGGCGCGGCAACCCTCACCTTTTTGCCAAGCGTCACGCCGCTTCCTGAACCCTGGCACGGCCAGATGAGTCGAGCGTGGGTGGAGGCAAAGTTGGGAACCGGCGTCGTGACCTCAACGTTCCAGTTGGGTAAGAAGGGCTCCGAAATAGCGTCGACCTATCGCGTGACTGATTGCAATGGAGTCGCGCGGGATGTCACCGCACGAGCCAATGGCGCGTGCGACATAGTCAGTGCGCCCGGCTCGGAGAGCCGGGGTACCCAGAACCAGACAGACCTCGTCCACGGCGCCATCGTCCAGTTCGGCGGCCAAACCCCCCTCAACCTCGCCCACGGCCTGCAAAAAGCCGGTGTCCCCATCATCGGCACCTCCGTCGATTCCATCGACCTCGCCGAAGACCGCAACCGCTTCGACAAGCTCCTCTCCGACCTCGGCTTCCAAAAACCCCCCTCCGGCATCGCCCGCTCCACCGAGCAGGCCGTCGAGATCGCCGCCCGCATCGGCTACCCCGTGCTCGTCCGCCCCTCCTACGTCCTCGGCGGCCGCGGCATGGAAATCTGCTCCGACGAGCGCGCCCTCCGCCACTACATGACCACCGGCCTCGCCGCCTCCGACCTCGAATCCGCCCCGGTCCTCATCGACCGCTTCCTCAGCGACGCCACCGAGGTCGACGTGGATGTCATCGCCGACTACCCCCCCACCGGCACCGCTCTCGACGCCTCAACGCCTCCACGCCTTCCCTCCGCTCTCATCGCCGGCGTCATGGAGCACATCGAAGAAGCCGGCATCCACTCCGGCGACTCCTGCTGCACAATCCCCCCCTACTCCCTCTCCAACGAAATGGTCGCCCGCATCGAGGACATGGGCCGCGCCCTGGCCAAGGCCCTCAACATCAACGGCCTCATGAACGCCCAGCTCGCCATCAAGGACGACCAGATCTTCGTCCTCGAGGTCAACCCGCGCGCCTCGCGCACCATCCCCTTCGTCGCCAAGGCCACGCAAATGCCCTGGGCCCGCCTCGCCGCGAAGGTCATGATGGGCAAATCGCTCGCCGAGCTCGGCGCACAGGAAGTCGCCACGAAAAACGGCCAACCCCTCCTCCCCTACTTCTCCGTCAAGGAAGTCGTCTTCCCCTTCAGCAAGTTCCCCGGCGTCGACGTCGTCCTCGGCCCGGAGATGCGCTCCACCGGCGAGGTCATGGGCGCCGACACCACCTTCCCCCTCGCCTTCGCCAAGTCCCAGATCGGCGCCAGCGTCGTCCTCCCCACCTCCGGCAACGTCTTCATCTCCGTCCGCGAGCACGACCGCAAGAAAATCCATCCCCTCGCCCGCCAGCTCGAGTCCCTCGGCTTCACGCTCTACGCCTCCCAGGGCACCGGCGAGCACCTCCGCGCCACCGGCATCGCCTGCAACGTCCTCCCCAAGATCGCCACCGGCCTCCGCGGCCACGTCCTCGACCTCATGGCCGACGGCAAGATCCAGCTCATCATCAACACCCCCACACGCACCGGCTGGAAGACCGACGAGGGCCGCATCCGCGCCAGCGCCATCCGCCTCAATATCCCCATGATCACCACGATCACCGGCGCCGCCGCGGCCGCCCGCGCCATCGCCGCCCTCCGCGCCGGCGCCGCCCCAGGCGGCACGGGCCTCTCCGCGCGGGCCACCGGCTGGTCCGTCACCGCGATGCAGGACTACCGCGACATGCTCCCGCCGTCGCACCCCGCCCGTCTCGCCGCTTCGCGCCCGAACAACGGCACCGCCTCCGTGATCACCAAGCCCGCCGCGGCCGCCGCCCCGCAACGGGCATAACACGGATTTCGCCGGTATTTGGCCTTCATGCGCGCTTCACGCGGCCCGCGTACGCTGTTGTCGCGTTCCTGAGTGAGGAGCCCTTGCTCCCATCAGGAGGCCAACCGTGAAACAACTCTCCAAACTCGCATTTTTCGCCTCACTCATCACGGCCAGCGGCGCCGCCTCGGGCCTCGCGTTTGCCCAGACCTACGTCTCGCAGCCGGTCGTCGTCCCGCAGCCGGCGCCGACGGAGGACATCCCCCTCCTCTCCGCCGACCAGCTCGACCAGCTCCTCGCCCCGATCGCGCTCTACCCCGATCCGCTCATCGCGCAGATCCTCCCCGCCTCCACCTACCCGATCGACATCGTGAAGGCCGCCCGTCTCGTCCGCTCCGGCGCGAGCCCCGACCAGATCGACCAGCAGGACTGGGACCCTAGCGTCAAGGCCGTCGCCCACGAGTCCAGCGTCATCGAGATGATGGATCAGTCCCTCGACTGGACCCAGCAGCTCGGCCAGGCCTTCATCGCCCAGCCCGACGACGTCATGCAGTCCATCCAGCGCCTGCGCGTGCAGGCCCAGAACGTCGGCAACCTCGTCTCCACGCCGCAGCAGCTCGTGTACGTCGAAGACACGTACGTGCGAATCGTCCCCGCCAACCCCGACATCATCTACGTCCCGACCTACGACCCGTCCCTCATCTTCTACACCCCGGGCTTCTCCTCATACGTCTCCTTCGGGTTCGGCTTCCCCTGCGGCGTCTGGTTCGATCTCGATCTCGACTGGCGCAATCATTGGGCCTATCGCCCCGGCTGGACCTGGAACCACTGGCACGACAACTTCATCATCGATCGCGACCACTTCATCCGCCCGCGCCACGACTTTGAGCCCCATCGCATCGTCGGCGCGGAGCGCCCCACCACCGTCTGGCATCGCGATAACGCACGCCCGCTGACCTTCCCCGGCCGCCGCCTCAGCCGCCCTTCCGATTTCGACCGCTTCCGCGGCCGCGAGCACGACGGGAACCGCCGAACGCCTGAGACCATTCACAATCCCGTTGGCATCGACCGCGGCCGCGCCACCCAATCCCACCCGACCCCGCCCATCTTCCAGAACCCTCGCGCCACTCCCTCTCGACCGACCGACCAGCAACATGGCGGTGCCCGCGGCAACGACCGCCCCACGAACACTCCGCGCCCAGCCACCCCCAACCCGCGGCCCGCGCCCCGTGCGCCCGAGCCGGGCCCCTCGCGAGTCAGCCGTCCGGCGGAATCTCCGCACCCCGCGCCGGCGAATCCGGCGCCCGCTCGACCCTCCACTCCCACGCCCTCCCGCCCAACCACTCCCGCGCCGTCTGCACCCGCCCCGCGCGCCGCACCACCCGCCCACGTCGCCACGCCGCCGGTGCGCATCTCCGCGCCGCCGCCCGCTCGTCCCTCCACGCCGGCCTACGTCCAACCGCCGCGCAATGACTCCAAGGGCGGCCAGGGCGGCGGAGACCGTGGCCGCGGCGGCCACAAGTAGTCACAGGACCACCCCATGCGAACACCACTTGTTCTCGCCCTGATCGCCCTCACCGGCTGTGCTTCCACGCCGCGCACCAACTACGAGCAACCCAGCCCCGATAGTCCCGCCCCCGCCGCGCCGGCAGCCGAAGCCTCGCCCCGCGCGCCCGACCAAGCCGCGGCCTCGCCGAGCCTCGCCCCCGGCCAGCCCAGCTTCGCCTCGACCGACGAGGCGGTCCAGGCGCTCTACGGGGCTTCCTCTCGCAATGATCTCGCGGCGCTCTGCCGCATCCTCGGGCTGCCCGAGAGCGATCTCGCCACCACCGATCCCGCCCGCAACGCCTCCATCGCCCACTTCTTCGCCCAGCGGTACGACGAGTTTCACAACGTCGTCCCCGAAGCCCAGAGCGACGGCTCGCTCGCGCGCGTGTTCATCGGCAAGGAGAACCTCGCGCTCGCCTCGCAGTTGGTGAAGGCCGACGGCCGATGGTTCTTCGATTCCGCCGGCGGCAGGCAGGCCCTGATCAGCCGCTACATCGACGAGAACCAGCGGGCCACGATCGGTGTGTGCCGCGCCTACGTGCAGGCCCAGTACGAGTATTACGCCGAGGACCGCAACGGCGACGATGTGCTCGAGTACGCCCAGCAGCTCGGCTCCACGCGCGGCACGCACAACGGCCTCTACTGGCACACCGAGCCGAGCGAGCCCGAGAGCCCCCTGGGCCCCCTCATCGCCCAGGCCCGCGCCTCCGGCTACCTCCGTGCCGGCGCCCACAACACCGGCGAGCCCGTGCCCTACCACGGCTACTACTTCAAGATCCTCACCCGCCAGGGCCCGCACGCGCCGGGCGGCGAGCACGACTACATCATCAACGGCCACATGGTCGCCGGCTTCGCGCTCGTCGCGTACCCCGCCCACTACGGCCGATCCGGCATCGAGACGTTCCTCGTCGGCGCGAACGGCAAGGTCCTCGAAAAGGACCTCGGCCCGGACACGCCGCGAGTTGCCGGCGACATGAACGAGTACGACCCCGATGCCTCCTGGACCGTGCCCACGGAGTAACCCGTCGGTTCAGGGCTTGGGCGCCTCATCCGGCTCCTCCGGAATGCGCCAGACCCGCAGCCGGGTCGAGATCGAGCCTGGCGGCGTCGCCTCGCTGATCGCCGCGGCGCACCAATGGCCGTCGGGAGAGATCTCCACGGTGCTCGTCGCCGACGGTGTCTTCCCTGCATCCATCACCCAGTCTCCCTTGCTCTTCTTGCGCACCTTCAGGCGATTCCCGCTCAGAAATCCCCACTGGAGCGGAGAATCGTTGCTCACATCCCGAAAGGTCTTGTCGGCGATCGCGTACTCGTGCCCCGCGCCCAGCTTCAGCGTGCCGCCGCGCCCGAACGTCAGCCGTCCCGCGCCGATGATCGATCCGCCCGCCTCGATGTGCTCATCGAGTTGACCGTTCGGCCCGCCGATCGTGAGCGTTCCTTGCCTGGGACCGCTGTCGGTGTACATCGCCCACTCCGGATTCGCGCCCGGCGCAACGGCCGCGAAGACTTCCGGGACGTTCCAGCTGTTGGCCGAGCCCTTGCTCGCCAGGGTCGTCACGGTTGCAACCTCTCGGGTTTGCAGTGTTTCGAGCGACACGGTCACGATGCGCACCTTGAGCTCGCCCGTGGTCCCGGGGCCCACCAGGCCGGTCACCGTGCAGACGGACTCCTTGCCGTCGGCCGTGAAGCCCTGGAACTTGATGAAGCCCGCCTCGTTCCCGCCCAGCACGACCCGCCTCACCGTGCCGGTCTGGACATCCGCGATCACCGCATCGTTGCTGTACGAGTTGTCCGCGGAGAACTCGCTCGTCGCGAAATACCGCCCATCCGGCGAGGGGCCCGTCTGCGCGGTGCTCCACGCGGGCATGTCGAACCTCGAGATTTCGCGGCCGGTGCGCAGGTCGTAGGCGTGAACGACGCACACCTGCCTCGCGGCCACGGGCACGCGCGACACGGGCCACCATCCGATCGCCTTCCCGATCGCCGCGCTCGGCCACGCATCCGCGCCCGTGTAGCGCCGAACACCGCGTGACCACACCCCGGTTGCGACGGCGATTCCCAGACCCAGAACAAGCAGGGGCGCGATCAGCCGAACGCGCCGCGCGCGGCCGCGCACGACCCGGC
>DASZWV010000058.1:0-5108 GCA_035546115.1 Phycisphaerales bacterium | reverse complement strand
AGGATCGCGGGCCGGAGCGGAGGAAGAAGACGATCGAGCCGTCGGGGGTCAGGGCGATGTTCTTGGGGGTGCCGTGGGTGAAGCCGCGGGTGGCCGCGTATTGCTCGAGAAACTCGATGTTCTTGAGCCGGGGATCGTGGTCGGGCGCGGCCGCGGGCGGGGTCGTCGGGTCGGCGGCGCGGGCCTCGAAGGCGCCGAGACCGAGGGCGAGAAGACCCACGCACACGCAGGCAAGGGATGGCGTCATGCCCGAGCATATGAGGGCATCAATAATCGACCATGAGACTCAAGGCAATCAGCATGGGTGTTCTGGCGGCCGCGGTGGTTGGATCCGGGATTCCCGGGCGGGCGCAGGCCCCCATGGGGCGGGATCAGTCGGCGAGCATTTCGGGGGTTCTGCGCTCGCAGCTGAGCGCGGCGATGCAGAAGCTGGCGTCGGGCACGCCGGCCGCGAAGGTGCAGGAGGAGGTCGAGAAGCTCTTTGACCTGAACCTGGCGTACGGGACGCCGGAGGTCGAGATGCCGCTGCTGATCGATCTGGCGGTGGCGCGGCGGGTCTGCGGGGGATTGGCGGATCCGAAGACGAAGGATGCCGCGGAGGTTGCGCCGCTGCTGGTGGCGAACCCGGACCTGGCGGCGACGCTTGCGCTGTCGATCAAGCCGGAGGACGACATCCCGCAGGTCTACCACGTGCTGAAGCTGCTGCACGACAAGTTCCCGAAGGATGTTCAGGATGGGACGGATTGCGCGGCCCTGGTGGCGGCGGTGTGCGTGGTGTACGACCATCCGCCGGAGAACCCGGCGATCGGGCGGAGCGCGACGCCGAACGACCCGTGCGACATCTTCGAGTTCTTCCGGTCGACGAAGGACCGGCTGGCGTTTCGGGACAAGCTGCCGGTGGAGCTGTTGATCTATGTGGTGGATGCGCACGCGAGCATCGACGAGCTGAAGTGGGCGCAGCGGGCGTACTCGGGGAACTCGATGATCGGGAAGGTGTACTCCTCGATCGTGTACGACACCGCGGCATTCAAGTATGGCCAAGAGAAGAAGGTCATGAAGGATGGGTACACGCTGCAGAACATCCGGAAGGTGGGGGGCGTGTGCCTCGAGCGGGCGTACTTCGCATCCGAGGTGGGCAAGGCGATCGGCGTGCCGGCGATGATGGTGACGGGCGAGGGATCGGATGTGGGGCACGCGTGGGTGGGGTATCTCAAGAGCATCGGGAGCCGGGCGACGTGGGATTTCACCGAGGGGCGGTTCGGGGAGTACAAGCAGGGTCGCGGGAGCGTGGAGGATCCGCAGACGAACAAGGAGACGTCGGACGCGTTCGTCGGGATGACCGAGCAGCTCGTGGGGGCGTCGAGGGGGACGATCCGGCTGGCGATCGCGCGGACGGATGCGGCGCGCAAGCTGCAGATGGTGGCGCAGTCATCGGGCAAGCTGCCGACGTGGCCGACCACCGAGGAGTATGCGAGGGTGACGCCGCCGAGAGAGCCGCGTGCCGCGACGATGGCGGGCGCGCTGGCGATGCTGCGCGAGGCGCTGAACGGATGCCCCGGGTATGAGCGCGGCTGGCGCGAGCTGGAGCTGTGGGCGGAGAAGGGCGAGCTCGATGCGGCCCAGAAGAAGGAGTGGTCGGAGGTGGTGCTGAAGATGGCGGGGCGCGACCGGCCGGACTTCGCGTTCGAGGTGCTCGCCGCGATGTTCGGGTCGACACCGGCCGGGGCCGAGCAGAGCAAGCTGTGGGACTGGGCCGCGAGCGAGTTCTATCGGCGGCCAGACCTGGTGTCGGCGGCGCGGCTGGCGCAGGGGCGGCAGTGGGAGAAGGCGGGGGACAACGCGAAGGCGTGGGATGCGTACAAGGAGGTGATCACCAAGTATCCCAACGATGGGCGGTCGATCATCCATGCGCTCGTGCGGGCCGAGGCGCTGCTCAAGCACAACGGGAAGGACAAGGACATTCTGGGGCTGTACGAGGATGCGTTCCGGCGGATCTCGCGCCCGCAGCAGATGTCGCCGGGATTCGAGACGGCGACGAACTATTACCGGGTGGGGTCGCGTTACGCGGACCTGCTGGAGGCGGCGGGGAAGAAGGCGGATGCGGACCGGGTGAAGAGGCAGATCGGGGAGACGGAGAAGAAGGGGGCGTTCGGGAAGTAGTATGCTTGCGGCATGGCAACGCTGACCCTCGTCGAGAAGATCGCCACCCGATACGCCATCGGGCTCAGGCCCGGGGAGATCGTGCGGCAGGGCGACTTCGTCACGATCCGGCCCAAGCACGTGATGACGCACGACAACACGGGCGCGGTGATCCCGAAGTTCAAGCAGATCGGCGCGAAGAAGGTCCATGACCCGCACCAGCCGGTGTTCGCGATCGACCACGACATCCAGAACACCACGCCGGAGAACCTCGGCAAGTACGCGAAGATCGAGGCGTTCGCGAACGAGCACGGGATTGATTTCTACCCGGCGGGGACCGGGATCAGCCATCAGGTGATGGTGGAGCAGGGGTACGTGACGCCGGGGTCGATGGTGGTGGGGAGCGACTCGCACTCGAATCTGTACGGGGCGCTGTGCTGCCTGGGCACGCCGGTGGTGCGCACGGATGCTGCGAGCATCTGGGCGACGGGCGTGACGTGGTGGCAGTGCCCGCCGGTGGCCCGCGTGGTGCTGAAGGGAAAGCTGAGACCGGGCGTGGTGGGGAAGGATGTGATCGTCACGCTCTGCGGGCGATTCAACAAGGATGAGGTGCTCAACCACGCGGTGGAGTTCGTGGGAGAGGGCGTACGGGCGCTGACGATCGATCAGCGGATGTCGATCGCGAACATGACGACGGAGTGGGGGGCGCTGGCGGGCGTGTTCCCGTTTGATGAGGTGACGCGGGACTATCTGCTGTCCCGGGCGGAGTATTTCGCGAAGGGGCGACGTCCGGGCGTGCGGCGCGAGGGCTCGCTGGGGGTGTACACGCGGGCGGATGTGGAGAAATGGTGGGCGGAGCGGTCGTCGCTCGCGCCGGATGCCGGGGCTTCGTACGCGGTGGAGCTGGAGATCGACCTGGACTCGATCGTGCCGCACGTCTCGGGGCCGAACGATGTGAAGACCATGCACGCGCTGCCGGAGATCGAGGCGAAGCGTGTGAAGATCAACAAGGCGTGGCTGATGTCGTGCGTGAACGCCCGCTACGAGGACCTGAGCGCGGCGGCGGGGATTGTTCGAGGGAAGAAGGTTGCTCCCGGAGTGGAGTTCTATCTGGCCGCGGCGAGCGCGGAGACGCAGGCGAGGGCGGAGGCGGATGGATCGTGGGGCGCGCTGCTGGAAGCGGGGGCGATTCCGCTGCCTCCGGGGTGCGGGACGTGCATCGGGCTGGGGGCGGGGACGATCAAGGCGGGCGAGGTCGGCATCTCGGCGACGAATCGGAACTTCGAGGGGCGGATGGGCGATCGGAAGGGGCTGGTGTATCTGGGCTCGCCGGCGGTGGTCGCGGCGAGCGCGGTGGCGGGGTACATCTGCTCGCCGACGCGGTATGAGGATGTGGCGGTGAGGGCGTCGGAAGGTTCAACGCACAGAGTTCAAAGTTCGGATGGGGCGGCGGCGGCCGTTTCGGTGATCGAGGGGTTCCCGGCGGTGGTGAAGGGGCGGGCGTGGTTTCTTGATCGAGACAACCTGAACACCGACGGCATCTACGCGGGCAAGCACACGTACAACGATGCGATGACGCCGGAGCAGATGCGCGCGGTGATCTTTGAAAACTACGACCCGGATTTGCGGGCGAGGATGAGGCCGGGCGATGTGGTGATCGGCGGGCTGAACTTCGGGACGGGGTCCAGCCGAGAGCAGGCGGCGACGGCGCTGAAGTATTTCGGGATTCCGTGCGTGATCGCGGCGAGTTTCAGCGAGACTTACAAGCGGAACGCGTTCAACAACGGGTTTGTGTGCTTTGAGTGCCCGGAGGTGGTTCGATCCTTGAGGGCCCCGAGCGGAAGCCCGGGGGATGGCGCGGCGGGTGCGGCCAAGTCGCGGCTCGTGGGCGACATCGAGATCGACTACCAGAAGTCGTCGCTGACGCTCAACGGCAAGCGGTTCGCGTTCCCGGCGCTCTCGCCGGTGGCGCAGGACCTGGTGGTGGCGGGCGGGGCGGAGAACGTGATCAAGCGGCGGCTGGCGGGGGTTGGGGCATGAGTCACTGGATCGGCCGCATCATGGTGGTCGGCGCCATCGCCCTGGCGGCGATGCTGGGCGGGTGCGCCGCAGTCGTGGGCGATCTGATGATCGACGCGCCGAATGCGGGATGCACCGCGGCGCAGCTTGGGCAATCTTCGCCGGGCGTGCTCAAGTTCTGGGGGATCGACCGGCAGTTCCGTGTGGAGGTGGGGCCTCCCGCGGCGTCGCTGCTTGTGTGGGTGATCGATCCGATTGCAGAGTGCGGGAAGCCGACCGCGGCTCCGAAGGGGACCATCATCGTGATCCACGGGTATCGCGATGAGATGGAGTGGTTCACGTGCAAGGCGAGAGCGCTCTCGCGTCACGGATATCGCACGGTGCTGTTCGATCTGCGCGGTCAGGGGAGTTCGACGGGGGAGCATCTGACCTTCGGCGTGCAGGAATCGAAGGATGTCGGGAGCCTGATCGATGCGCTCGAGAAACGCGGTGAGATTGCCGGGCCGATCGGGGTGTGGGGAATGTCGTACGGCGCCTCGACGGCGATCATGAGCGCGGCGAGGGATCCGCGGATCGGGGCGGTGGTCGCGGTTGCGCCATTCGAGTCGATGCGGAAGATCGTGCCGCACTTTGTCCGCCTGCTCGTGCCGGGGTATGGATGGTGCGCAACGGATGCCGAGTTGGATCGGATCGTTCAGGAGCGCGCCGCGGCGGCGGGATTGAACCCGGACGATGCGGACATGGATCGCGCGGCCGGGGCGGCGAGAGCGCCGTTGCTTCTGCTCCACGGGGCGTGGGACTGCATGGTTCCGGCCTCGCACAGCGAGCACATCGAGGCGGCGGCGCGTGCGGTGGGACGCGAGGTGCGGCGGGTCGTGCTGCCGGCGACGGGACATGTGTCGATCTATTTCGATGTCACGGACGTCGTGGAGGACGAGTCGGTGGCGTGG
>DASZWV010000057.1:0-3400 GCA_035546115.1 Phycisphaerales bacterium | reverse complement strand
CGCGGCGGCGACCGGCGCCGGGACGGGCGTGCCGGGCGCGGGACCGATTGTCTGTTCGGCGGCCGCCTGCTCGAGCGTCTGTGCCGGCGACGGCTTTTTCTGCGAGGGCACGACGCGACTCCGTTGCGTCAGAAGTTTCGGGGATCGCGGCGATGCTAGGCGAGGGCGCTCCCGCTATCCTCCGGCCCGTGATCCAGGTTCGGCGCATCTCCATCGACGATCCGCTGCACGCGCAGGAGGTCCGCTTGCGCGAGGATGTGCTTCTGGGCCCGATTGGGTTGGATGGTCCAAAGTTTCGGGCGATGTTCCCCGAGGGTGGAGCCCGGGAAGAGAACTTCGAGCACTTCGTCGCGGTGTTCGACCATCCGGCCGGGCCGCGGGTGGTCGGGACGGCGCTTCTGCTGCCGAACTACAAGGAGCCGGGGTCGGGCAAGCTCATGCAGATGGCGGTGGACCGCCAGCGCCAGGGCGAGGGGATCGGCACCCGGCTGGTCGTGGCGATCGAGCAGCGGGCGTTCGGCCAACTGGGGCTGACCGAGATCTGGTGCCATGCGAGGGACACGGCATACGGGTTCTACCAGTCGCTGGGCTGGGGGTTCGACTCGGATGTGTTCGACGAGGCGGGAGTTCCGCACAGGCGGATGGTGTTCCGGCCCGAGATACCGGAATAGGCCTGGGTGCATTCCGGGGAAAGCCGACCCGAGTTCGGGAGCCAATAATCGGTTATGGACACGTCCGTGCGAGACCTGCTCGCGAGCCGGGGATTGCGCTGCACCTTGCAGCGTGAGATGCTGTACACGGCGCTCATGGCGAGCAAGGTTCATCCGACCGCCGAGGAACTGCACGAGGCTGTCAACCGGGCGCTCTCGGCGGACCCGATCAGCCTTGCGACGGTGTACAACACGCTCGAAGCGTTCACCTCGCACGGACTGGCGCGGCGCATCGCCCCGACGCAGGCCGGTTCGACGGCGGCGTTCCGATACGACGCCGACACTTCCAACCACACGCACGTGGTGCTGGCGGATGGGAGCATCCGCGACCTGCCCACGGATCTGAGCGAGCGCGTGCTCTCGCAGATCCCGCCCGAGGTGGTCGAGGAGGTGGAACGCCGCATGGGTGTGAAGGTTCACCGCATCGGCGTGGTTTTCGAGGGCGGTTCGAGGCCCGACCGCGTGGGCTGAGCCTGCCCCAGACTTGATTCTCGAGTCCGTTTGTTCCCCGCATCGGGGGGAATCGTGCGCGTGGCGCCGCACGGTGCTCAAGCGCATGGCATGCGCGGCCGATAGCTCCGATTCCAAGGCCCCTCGCCAAGATTCGGAGACCCACAGTGACCGCCACTTCCACCGACCGGCGTCTGTTCCCGCGGTTCGCGCTCGAGCCCATGTACACGCCCGTGGCGGTGCAATGCCCGGAGGCGAGGGCGTTCGACAACGAGGGGCACGTGTACGACATCTCCGAGGGGGGCGTGCGCTTCGAGGCGGACAAGCCGATCAAGCCCGGCTCGCCCATCGCGATGCAGATCACGCTGCCGAACACGAACCCGCGCGAGATCGAGCCGGGACGGACCGTGTTCGTGTACGGCAAGGTCGTGTGGCTCGAGGATGAGGATGAGCCGGGGCCGTACAAGATGGCCGCGGAGTTCACGCGGTATGCCAAGGCGCAGGACCGTGAGCGGCTGCTGCGGCAGTTCGCGACGGGGCGGTATCGCGCGGCGGCGTGAGCCGGAGCACGAAGCGAAGAACGTGGACCGCGGATAGAGAGGATCGTCATGGGGCGAGGCCGTTCTTTGTGAGTTGCGCGTTGGGTTTACGGCTTTCCTACCCTTCGCCGTGTTTATCGACGAAGCTCAAATTACGGTCCAGGGCGGCAACGGCGGGCGGGGGTGCGTCTCGTTCCGGCGCGAGAAGTACATTCCCAAGGGCGGGCCGGCGGGCGGGGATGGGGGTCGCGGCGGCGACGTGGTGATGGTCGCCGATGAGAATGTCAACACGCTGTACGACTTTTCGGGGCAGCACCACTGGGCGGCGCAGAACGGGGAGCCGGGGCGCGGCAAGCAGCAGTACGGGCTGGCGGGGGAGGATCTGATCGTGCGCGTGCCGCCGGGGACGCTGGTGTACGACCGCGAGACGCGCGAGTTGATCGTGGACCTGAGCCCGGCGGGCGCGCGGTTTGTGATCGCAAAGGGGGGCAAGGGCGGCTTCGGGAACGAGCACTACAAATCGCCGACCAACCAGGCGCCGAAGACGGCCGGGCCCGGCGAGCCGGGGGAGCAGCGCAAGCTGCACCTGGAGCTCAAGCTCATCGCGGATGTGGGGATCGTCGGGCTTCCCAACGCGGGCAAGAGCACGCTGCTGAGCAGCATCTCGGATGCGCGTCCGAAGATCGCCGACTATCCGTTCACGACGCTCAATCCGCAGCTCGGCATCGCCGCACTCGACCAGCAGCGCCGGCTGGTGTTCGCGGACATTCCTGGGTTGATCGAGGGAGCGTCCACGGGGGCCGGGCTGGGACACGAGTTTCTCCGGCACATCGAGCGGACGCGCGTGCTGGTGCACCTGGTGGACATCGCGCCGACCGACGGCTCGGATCCGGCGGCCAACTACGGGATGATCCGAGCCGAGCTTGCGAAGTACTCGCCGGCGCTCGCGGAGAAGCCCGAGATTGTCGCCCTGAACAAGCTCGATCTGCTGGACGATGAGGAAACCCGCCGCCGGGTCGCCGAGTTCCGCAAGGCGCTGAGGCTGGGGCACAACGAGCCGCTGTTGAGCATCAGCGCCGCGACGGGGAAGGGCACGCGCGAACTGCTGGAAACGGTCTGGGCAACGCTCCGGCCGCGGGTTGAGAACTGGAAGGAATCGTCCGCGCCGGCTTCGTGAGGGCTGGGCACGGAGATCGATCATCCTGCCGGGCTTGCCGGGCGCAGCAGCGCGAGCCACTCGTGGTTGCCGTGCGTGTTGCCCTTCTTGGCGCCGCCGATGATCGGACTTCGCGTGAGCGCGAGCACCTCGGCGTGGTGGGCGGGCATTTCGGCAATCACGCGTTGGGCGATGCGCTCCGCATCGGGCTCGCCGAGGACGCCGTTTTTCAGCAGGGGCTTCTCGTCGGGCGTGGTCTCGTAGTGGGGCTTGATGAGCGTGATGATGCGTCCGCCGGGCTTGAGCCACTTGAGGGCGGCGGGCACGCACAGGCGCTGGGGCGTCCAGCCCATGTCGATGACGACGAGATCAACGAGTTCGCTCTCCGATGGCGTTGCGTGGAGGGCGTTGGTGCGCTCCATGACGCGGACGCGGCGGTCGTTTCGCAGCGTCCAGGCGAGCGTGCCATAGCCGGTGTCGATGGCCGTGACGTGGAGCGCACCGGACCGCAGGAGGCAATCGGTGAAACCGCCGACGTTGGCGCC
>DASZWV010000056.1:0-10417 GCA_035546115.1 Phycisphaerales bacterium | reverse complement strand
TGAATCGATGGATGTCAATACGTTCCACGCATCATACCGCACCGGTGGTCAAGTTCCAATGTACCTGGCGTAGATCGATCGGGCGATGGCGGGATCCGTCGTGCCCTTCACGATGGCTCGGCCGTCGGGGAAGACTGTCAGCTCGATGGGATTGTCCGATGCGCGGTTCCGCTCGGAGGAGAACCGGCCGCGCAGGAAGTGCGGGGTGGTCGTAAACGCACCGTGGGCGGAAAGACGCGCGGCGAGGGCGGGCAGGTCGAAGCGGTGCTCGCTTGCATCCGGAAGCACCTGCACCGAGTCGGTTCCGCAGAGCGTGGTCGTGCCGGGGTCGGAGCGGTCGCCCTCCAGGAACTCGAACTGACGCTTGGCGCAGCACACGCAGTTCGAGCGGTCGATCATGGAGAGATCGATCGTGTGGCGCTGGTTGTTCCAGATGTCGAACTGGCTGAGGACCGGGCGCAGGAGATCGTCGCGGCCGAGGAGCACCTTCAGCGCTTCGGCGACCTGGATGCTGGCGACGACGCTGACCATCGGGCCAAGGACGCCGGCCGTGTCGCACGTTGGCGAGGATCCGGGGGGCGGGGGCTCGGGGAAGATGCAGCGGAGGCAGGGTGTGGGGAGATTCGAACGCCACGCGGAGCGTGGCGGTACCCAGATCGTCATCGTCATGCCGGAGGTGCCGACGACCCCGCCGTAAACGAGCGGCCTGGCCAGCTTCACACAGGCGTCGTTAAGGAGATAGCGGGTCTGGAAGTTGTCGGTGGCGTCGACGACGACGGTCGCTGCGCTCACGAGCGATTCGACGTTGCGGGCGTTGAGGTCCGCCACGACGGGGTCGATGGTGATCTGCGAGTTGACGGCACGGAGGCGGCTGGCCGCGGCCTGCGCCTTGGGTGTGCCCTCGCGGGCGTCCTGCTCGGTGTAGAGGATCTGGCGCTGGAGGTTGGTGATCTCGACGACATCGCGGTCGATGAGCGTCAGGCGGCCGACTCCGGCACGGGCGAGCGAATCCGCGGCGACGCAGCCGAGCGCGCCGCAGCCGACGATGAGGACGCTGGACGATGCGATCCTGCGCTGTCCCTCTTCGCCGATGCCCGGGAGGAGCATCTGGCGATGATAGCGGGCGAGGGCTGGGTCGGGCGGGGGCATTGGGAAATGGTAAACATCGGGGCTGCGCGAGAATGGGGATGTGTCTTGCAACACACGTCCAGCTCACGGGCCGGGAGGCCCGTGCCACGGTGGAGGCGCGTGCCACGGTGGCCTCAGGCTTCCCGCGTGAGGGTGATCTCGACGACCTCGGGCGGGACCATCAGTCGCATGGGCACCCCGGACATTCCGACGCCGGCGGAGATGATCACGGGGCCGAGGGGGCCGCGGACGAGGCCGTAGGCGTACTTGGTGCCGTAACTGCTGGGGACCCAGGGCGTGCCGATGATGGGGAGCCAGACCTGTCCGCCGTGCATGTGGCCGGAGACCATGAGGTCGATGCGGGAGTCGGGGCGGTCGCGGGCGACGACCTCGGCGCAGTCGGGGTTGTGGGCGAGCATGATGCGAGGCATGGCGCCCGGAACATCGCGGAGGGCGGCCGCGGGGTCGATGCGATCCTGCCAGAGATCGGCGAGGCCCGCGATGCACAGGCCGCGATCGGGGATGCGATCCGTCAGTGTGCGCCTCGCGGCATCGAGGAACAGACGGTCGTTCTCGATGACTCGGGCGCCGATGGCGTGCAGGGCGGCGAGCGTGAGGTGGCCGTTGCCGTAGTGGTCGTGGTTGCCGCGGACGGCGAGGGTGCCGATGGCGCGACGATCTTCGACGAGCGGCCGGAGCGCTTCGAGGCCGGGAGTGACGTAGTCGGGGAAGATGTGGATGTAGTCGCCGGTGAGGAAGTAGAGATCGGGCTTGAGGTCGAGGGCGATCTGCACGGCGCGGTCGATGTGGCTTCGCGGGATCCATGCGCCGAGATGCGTGTCGGCGAGTTGCGCGATGCGAAGGCCGTCGAGCTCGGGCGGCAGATCGCGGATGGGCACGCGGTAGCGCTTGGTGGTGAGGGCCCATGGCGTGGACAGGGCGGCGACGCCTGCCGTCGCGGGAAGGACGGCGGCGACCGAAGCGCGGCCGAGGAACGCGCGCCGGCCGAGGCCGCGCGGCTCAGCGGCCGGCGCTGCTGATGCCGGCTGCTTCGCCGGCCGACGAGCGCGGATCCAGCTCGCGGCTCGCACACCCGCGTAGATGCACGCCGCCCAACCGAGACCGCTGAGGATCAGCGGGCTGATCACGCCGCGCATGGATGGGACGCCGAGCAGCCACGCGCCCTTCCAGAGCGGGAGTTGCAGGTCGATCGTCAGGTTGGAAAGGCGATGCGAAGCCGTGTCGACGATCGATGCGCCGTGGGGGCCGGCGGCCCAGGCGCGGGCGACGCAGGCCGTGCTCAGGCCGGTGAGGATGAGCCAGAGCGCGATGAGCAGCAGCCGCGTGCGTCGTGCACGCGAGCCCGGATCGGCGCGGCTCGTCTTCGGGGCGCTCATCGCATTCTCGGGTACGAATCGGGTGTATCGGAGTTCGACTTTCGAGCGTGGGAATGAAAACGCCCGAGCCAGTGGGCCCGGGCGTTACAGAGCGAGAGAGGGATTGAGGAACTTTACCGGGCGTAGTGGGCGAAGGCCTTGTTGGCCTCTGCCATGCGGTGGGTCTGGTCCTTGGTCTGGATGGCCGCGCCCTCGTTGCGGGCGGCCATGAAGAGCTCATCGGCGAGCTTGGCGCCCATCGGGCGACCCTTGGCGCCGCGGGTGGCCTGGATGATCCAGCGGAAGGCGAGGGACTGCTGCCGCTTGCGGTTGACGGGGATGGGGACCTGGTAGTTAGCGCCGCCGACGCGCTTGGAGCGGACCTCGACCATGGGCTTGACGTTCTCGATGGCCCGCTGGAAGACCTCGAGGGCGGTCTTGGGAGCCGCCGGGTCGGTCTCCTTCTCGAGCTTCTTCTGGATGAGGTCCATCGCGTCGTAGACGACGCGCTGGGCGACAGCCTTCTTGCCGTCGTACATCACGCAGTTGATGAAGCGGGACAGGACGAGATCCCCGTACTGCGGGTCGGGGCGAAGCTGACTGTCGGACGCGGTGATTCTGCCGGCCATATCGAAACTCCTTTGGCTCATCTCCCGCGTGATGCGGGTGTCTGTTCACCGGCGCTGGTTGGCGACCAGCGCCGATTACTTGCCTGTGTGATGGACGAAACACACCTCGGGCTCACGCCCAAGGCTCTTTACTTCTTGGACATCTTCGCGCCGTACTTCGAGCGGCCCTGCTTGCGCTTCTCGACGCCGAGGCAGTCGAGGGAGCCGCGGACGATGTGGTAGCGGACGCCGGGGAGATCGCGGACGCGCCCGCCGCGGACGAGGACGATCGAGTGCTCCTGCAGGTTGTGCCCCTCGCCGCCGATGTAGGCGGTGACTTCCTTGCCGTTGGAGAGGCGGACGCGGGCGACCTTGCGGAGGGCCGAGTTGGGCTTCTTGGGGGTGACGGTCTTGACGACCAGGCAGACGCCGCGGCGCTGCGGGGAGAGACCAAGATCGCGGACGCGCGAGCGGTTCTCGGCTTTGAGGCGGGCCTTGCGGACGAGCTGGTTGATCGTGGGCATTTTGAGCGCGGGGGTGCGTGGGGGGCGGAACGGGACTGTTTGCCAGGAATTAGGGAGGGAAGGATAGCGGGAAACGGGCCGGAGGCAAGGGGTGCACAGACGAGCGGGAAGGGGGATATTGGCTCCCATCGGAGGTCGCCGAAAGCCTCGGAGGACCTCGCGGCAAGGAGCATTGGCACGCCTTGGGAGACCGATCATTTCCATATACTGCGGGGCATGAGGTCCATGCCGTGATTCCGCCGCCGCGCACGCCCGACGCGCAGATTTCCGCCCAGGTGCTCGATGTGCTGCGGCGCGATGCGATCGTGGACGAGCGCGAGGTCGGGGTGAGCGTGGTGGACGGCGTGGTGGGGCTGAGCGGCACGATCGGGTCGCAGCGGAAACGGCTGGCGGCCATCCGGGCCGCTCGGGGCGTGCGCGGGGTGGTCCGCGTCGTGGATCGAATGACCGTGGCCGTTCCCTCGCTGGAAGATGCGCGGGTGCTGCTGATCACCCAGCTCGACATGCTGCACGCCGCGGAGGAGCACGACGGTCGCCTGGTGCGGGAGCTCGCGGAGACGGCGTCGAACCCGAAGCTGGCGGTGGCGCTGGGGGCGCTCGCGGAGAAGTGCCGGGCGCGTGTTCGACGCCTGGAGGTGGTCTTTGACGATGTCGCGCACGCGGGCCCCGCCCCGCCGGGGCGCCACGGGCCCCATCCGGCCGGCTCCGGCGGCCCGCCGGAGCCCTCGCCGCGCGTGGAGGACGGTTTCTGCCGCGATGCGCTCCGGCTCTCGCGTGCGAGCGAATCCGAGGCCCACGTGCGCGACGCCGCGCTCATCGCCGTCGCCGAGCATCTCGCCCATCATCGCATCGCGGGCTATGCCGCGGCGAAAACGCTCGCGGGGATCCTGGGGTTCGACGATGCGGCGGACCGGCTGCAGGAATCTCTGAGCGAGGAGCGGAGCAGCGATGCGGAACTGGCACGCATGGCGGACGATCTTCTCGAGAGGGCCGGCGCGGGACACGAGACCGCGTAATTGCGGGGCCGGGGCAACGGTCGTCGGTCGCACCGATCCCGGCTTTCCCGGGGGGCGGGCGAGTGACTCATCCACATACACTGGCGCACCATGGCAATCTTCTCGCGTAAGCCCAAGGCTCCCCCTCCAACTGCTCCGTCCCCTTCTGCGTCGCCATCCAATGGGCGCGCAGCGGGCACGTCCCCCTCTTCCTCAACGGCCGCGCCCGCGACGTCCGAGGCTCGCATCCAGGAGATAGGGCGGGACATGCTGGCGCGGGCTCGGGGGCATGCTTCCGGGATGCTGTCGGCGAAGTTCTACTCCGACAAGCTGATGGACTGGTCCATGAAGGACCAGGCCTTCAAGGTGCAGATGTTCCGGTTCGTCGATGCGTTCCCCATGCTGCGGACGACCGACGACATCTACGACCATCTGACGGATTATCTCTCGCAGCCGGGCGTGAAGGTGCCCGCGGCGATCGAGCTTGGGCTCAAGGCTGGTGGGATTGCCAAGGGGCTGGCGACCAAAACGATCACCTCGCAGATCGAATCGATGGCGTCGAAGTTCATCGTGGGGCGGGATGCGGCGAGCGCGATGCCCGCACTCGCGAACCTGTGGAAGGAGGGGATCGCATTCAGCGTCGATCTGCTCGGCGAGGCGTGCGTGAGCGATGCGGAGGCCGCGGCGTATCAGGCGAAGTATCTCGACCTGGTGAACAACCTGCCGGAGCAGGTGGCGTCGTGGAAGCCGAATCCGCGGCTGGAGAGCGACCACCTCGGGCCGATCCCGCGGACGAACGTGTCGATCAAGATCAGCTCGCTGTCGGCGCGGGTGGACCCGATCGACACCGAGGGATCGATCCGCGAGCTGATGAAGAAGATCGTGCCGATCCTCGAGGCGGCGAAGGCGAACGGGGTCTTCGTCAACTTCGACATGGAGCAGCAGTCGCTCAAGGACCTGACGCTCGAGCTGTTCATGCGGTGCTGCGGGGCGGTGGACTTCGAGGCCGGTCTGGCGATGCAGGCGTATCTGCGATCCGGGGAGGAGGATGCGCGGCGGATCTGCGAGTGGGCGAAGAAGACCGGGCGCGTGGTGACCGTGCGGCTGGTGAAGGGGGCGTACTGGGACTACCAGGTCATCCACGCCGAGCAGATGGGATGGCCGTGCCCGGTGTGGCCGACCAAGCGCGAGACGGATGCGTGCTTTGAGCGGATGACGGAGATCTTTTTGGATGCGACGCCGCGGGCGGCCGGCGCGGGCGGCGTCAAGCTGGCGCTCGGGTCGCACAATGTGCGGTCGATCGCCGCGGCGCTTGCGGGGGTGGAGCGGCGCGGACTCCCCCACTCCGCGCTCGAACTCCAGATGCTGCACGGGATGGCGGACCAGCTTAAACATGCTGCGGCGGAGATGGGGCTGCGGATCCGCGAGTATGTGCCGGTCGGGGAGATGATCCCGGGGATGGCGTACCTGGTGCGGCGGCTGCTGGAGAACACTTCGAACGAGTCGTGGCTGAAGGCGGGGTTCCTGGACAATGCGGACCCGGCGCGGCTACTCGCCTCGCCGCATGGCGTTGAGGGGAAGGCGAAGGAGGGGATCAGCCTGGAGTTGGGCGGGCGGTCGTCGGGATTGGACCCGTTGAAGCATCGATTGTCGGCGGCTCATCCGGAGGTCGGGGATGGGAAGCCGTTCTTCAATGAGTCGTTCCGGGATTTCTCGATCGCCGAGGTGCGCGCCGCGTTTGCCAAGGCGGTTGCCGGTACGGCGGTCCCGAAGGTCGCCAACGACCGAACGCCGGAGCAGGGCGCCGCGATGGTGGCGCGGGCGACCTTGCTTTTCGAGGCATGGCGGGACGCTGAGCCGGTGGTGCGGTCGCGTGTGCTGACGGATGCCGCGGCGGAGATGCGGCGGCGGCGTGATGAGCTCTCGGGCGTGATGATCAGGGAGGCGGGGAAGACGTGGCGTGAGGCGGATGCCGACACCTGCGAGGCGATCGACTTCTGCGAGTATTACGCGCGCCAGTCGTTTGGGATGTTCCAGCGCGAGCGGGCGGGTGCGTTCATTGGCGAGCTGGATGAGACGTGGTACCAGGCTCGCGGGCCGGCGGTGGTGATATCGCCGTGGAACTTCCCGCTGGCGATCTGCACGGGGATGACGACGGCCGCGCTGGTGACGGGGAATCCGGTGATCGTGAAGCCGGCGGAGCAGACGCCGGGGATCGCTCGCCTGATGTGCGAGATTCTGTGGGCGGCGCTGGACAAGAGCGGCCAGCCGCGCGATCTCGTGCAGTTCTGCCCCGCGCCGGGCGAGACGACCGGTGCGGCGCTCGTCCGCGATCCACGCGTGGCGGTGATCGCGTTCACGGGATCGCGGGATGTCGGGTGCGACATCCTGCACGCCGCGGCTCCCGCGACGCCGTTCGCGGGTTCACGCGATGCGTTCGCGGCGTGGGCCGCCGGGCCGCACGCGCATGTCAAGAAGGTGATCGCGGAGATGGGCGGGAAGAACGCGATCATCGTGGACACGAGCGCCGATCTGGATGAGGCCGTGCTGGCGATCCGGCAGTCGGCGTTCGGATTCCAGGGGCAGAAGTGCTCGGCGTGCTCGCGGCTGATCGTGGTCGATCCGCAGGGCGAGCACGGGCCGGCGATCCGGCACGTGATCGAGCGCATCGTCGAGGCGACGCGGGCCCTGGTGATCGGCGATCCGGTGAATCCGGGGACCGACGTCGGACCGGTGATCGATGCGGAGGCGCAGGCGAAAATCCAGTCGTACATTGCCAAGGCGAAGGCGGAGGGGTGCACGGTGGAGCTGGAACTGGAGTGTCCGCCGGTGGCCTCGTGTCCGCGTGCGTTCGTCGGGCCGACGATCTTCTCCGGCGTCAAGCCCGCGCACACGATCGCGCGCGAAGAGATCTTCGGACCGGTGCTGGCGATCATGCATGCGGCGACGTTCGCGGATGCACTCAAGATCGCCAACGACTCGCCGTACAAGCTCACGGGCGGTGTGTTCAGCAGGCGGCCATCGCACCTGGAGATGGCCAAGCGCCAGTTCCGCGTGGGAAACCTGTACTTGAACCGCGGCATCACCGGCGCCCTGGTGGCGCGGCAGCCGTTCGGAGGGTTTGGGATGTCGGGCGTGGGCTCGAAGGCGGGCGGGCGGGACTACCTGCTGCAGTTTGTCGAGCCGCGGGCGAGTTGCGAGAACACCATGCGACGGGGGTTTGCGCCGGAGCTTTGAGCGAGGAACGCGCGGCCCGGAACGGCCCGAATGCGGAGGCTGCCTGTTCACACCACTGGCGGGCAAGCCGCCAGTGCCACCCCGCTTCGTGGCTCGCTACTTGGAGCCGCCGTCGCTTGGCGCAGGCGCGGTCTTCGGGGCCGTGATGGTCACGAAGCGGACCATCTGCTCGGCGCCGTACTGCATCTCGGGGAAGGTGATCCAGCCCCAGAAGCAGGGCGAGCCGTGGGCCACCACCGTCGTCGGCGGGTGGTAGTGGAACGCGATCGGGATGATCGAGTCCGTGTCGTCGTTGTTGCCGAAATACTTCCACGGGCGGTCCAAGGGCGGGGCCTTGCTGCCGCTCTTGCGCTGGCGGACGACGTCCACGGGGATCCACGCGAGCCTTGCCTCGCCTGTGTCCGTCTTCACGCTCTCATCGACGATCGCAAACTCGACCCAGGAGCGCAGCTCGCCGGTGCCCTTTCGCTTGAGCCCGAGATCGTGGCCCTTGCTCTCGCTGACGTCCCACCCGATCACGAGGCGCGCCGGCAGGCCCGCGACGCGATACAGGGCGCAGAGGGTGCACGCGACGTCGTGCTCGCTGCCGCGCTTCTCGCGGAGCGTGTAGTCCACGCCGTGCAGATCGAAGCCCTGAAGGATGCCGGTGCGGGAGCTGACCAGGCCGTCGCCCGATGGCTGGATCTCTTCAAGGACCTTCGAGGCGATGTACTTGGCGAGCTTCAGCGGCGGGATGGATTGGGGCGATTTGCCCGAGCACCAGGCCTTGATCGTCTCGCCGAGGATCGGGGCGGTGGTGTCGACGCCCATCTGCGGCGCAAAGGTGCTCGCGGCGACGCGCGGCCACTTGTCGTCCTTGGGCCAGGTCGCCTTGGCCGCCTTGGCCTCGTCGAACATCAACTCATGGCAGGTGACCGGGAGCTCCACGTCGAAGTCGAGCTGGCGGCCCTCGACGTTGGTCATCTCCCACTTCGCGTAGCGGCCGCCGCAGGGAAGGTTGTCGAGGTACGAGGTCGGCGCGCTGGAATACACCTTGCCGTCGATCTTGATCGTTCCCGTGATTTCGGAGTCCAGGGTGCTGCCGGCCGTCGACTTGATGGCCGGAAAGATGACCGAGGCCGAGTCGAACTTGAACGGCACGTTCTGGGGCATGGACCCGGACGGCCCGAGGGAGTTCGGCGAGGTCGACTGGGGAGTCGTTGGCACGACGCCGGGCTGGACATAGATGTTCCGGTCCTGGTACGAATCGACGTGGATGTTGACCTTGAGGATCCAGTCGTGCGTGCGGCCGCGATTGGAGAAGATGTCGTCGAGGAACGAGTGCGCGGCGGTCGTCGTCGCGGGGGTCTGGGGCTGATTCGTCCTCGGCTGCGTCGTCGTGGTCTTGTGGTCCTTCTTCTTGCCGAGCTGGGCGTGGGCGCTCGGAACGAGCCCGAACATGCCGAGGCACGCGGCCATCGCGGCCGCGGACAGGATGCGATGTGAAGCTCTCGTCGCGGGATGGGCTGGCATGGGTACTCCTGTCCGTGTTGGACGGGTGGATGGCCGGGCGGTTCCCTTGGCTACTGCGAATCAGCGGCGGCAGTATCCGCGCCGTTTTCGCCCCCGAACCGCAGATCCTCCGCGGTGGGCAAGTCCTTGATAGAGGCGAGGCCGAAGGTCTCGAGGAAGGCCTTGGTGGTGCCGTAGAGCATGGGGCGGCCGAGCTCCTCGGCGCGGCCGGTGATGGTGATCAGACGACGCTCGATCAGGGAGCGGAGCACCTCGCCGCAGGCGACGCCGCGGATGGCCTCGAGGCCCGCGCGGGTGATGGGCTGCTTGTAGGCGATGATGGCGAGGGACTCGAGGGCGGCGCGGCTGACGCCGTGGCGCTCGCGCTTGCCGTGGAAGGTCTCGAGGACGGGGCCGAACTGCGGGAGCGTCATGATGCGATAGCCCCCGGCGACCTCCTGGATGCGGAAGGAGCGACCCGTCTGCTCGTACTGGTTGTTGAGGTGCTCAACGGCGGACTTGACGATGGCCGCTGGGCTTGGCGGGCGCGACTTCCGAGGCTTTTTCTTCGCGGGCTGGTCGCTTTCGGAGGCGGGCTCGGGCGCGGGTTGGTCCGTGAGCATCGCCGACGGGCGGTCCTCATCGGGGACCAGGCCGAGGACCTCGGCCAGTCGCTGGGCGGGGATCGGACGATCGATGCTCAGAAGGAGAGCCTCGATCGGGGGGCCGAGCGACTCCGGCGCTGCGCCGCCCGATTGCGGGTTTGTCTTGGGTTCGATGAGTGTTGCGGTGGAGGCGGGGCTCTCCGAGCCGGTGCGTGGTTCATCCATGATGGCAAATAGTATCACGCCGCCCGACAACGGTTCGGAGACGCCCGCACGCCCGGACCCCTACGCTGCAACGACATGGGACGTGCGCTGCCTCGCATTCTGATGGTGATTGTCGGGACTGTCTTTGCCGCCTCGCTGGCCTATCTGCTGACGCACCAGAAGCAGCGCCCGGAGGTTCCCGGGGCGGGCTCGGGCGTGGTTGTTTCGGGCGGCTCCGGGCACTCGAAG
>DASZWV010000055.1:0-6584 GCA_035546115.1 Phycisphaerales bacterium | reverse complement strand
AGGGCGGGGACGGCAAGCCCGCCGACGAGATCCTGGACGTTCTGGAGACGACCGGCAACGACGATGTGCTTCTCGCGACGGCGGGCGGCATGTCGATCCGGTTCGACGAGTCGGACGCTCGCGTCATGGGGCGGCCCGCGGCGGGCGTCAAGGGCATCGAGCTTGCCGAGGGCGACGAGGTGATCGGGGCGGTTCGCATTCCGATGCGCCGCAACCCGGACGACACGACGACCACCATCGATCCGACGCTCGCCCTGCTCACGATCTCGGAGAACGGCTACGGCAAGCGCACGCTCATCGACGAGTATCGGGTGGCGCCGGAGACGGGCCCGATGCGCTCGCAGACCCGCGGCGGCAAGGGGCGTGTGGACATCGATGCCAGCGAGCGGAACGGCAAGTCGGTCGCGGCGATCGGCGTCATGCCGGGCGACGACGTGGTGGTGACGACCAAGAGCGGGATGACCGTCCGCATGCCGGTGGCCGAGATCCGGGAGACCGGGCGCGGGGCCCAGGGCGTTCGGGTGGCGAAAGTCGATGAGGGGGACAAGGTCGTTGCGGCGGCCCGGGTGGCGGCGGAAGATTGACGCCGCGGTATGCTTGCGTTCGGCATGTCCGGGCCGGCCCGAAGTGGAGCAACGTCCGGCGTGCGTTCTGGTACACTCGGGACATGTCCACCCAGTGGTCTGAAGGGATCCTGCTGTCCGACCTCTCCGATGAGCCGGAACTCTCGGAGGAGTTGTCGGCGCTGTTCGACCAGTTGAAGAGCACGCCGAGCGAGAAGCTGCCGAGCGTCATCCTGAACTTCGAGAGCGTGTCGTATCTGAACTCGTCGCAGATCGCGGCGCTCCTGCGGCTTCGCAAGCGGCTGGTCGAGGGGCGGCGGCAGCTTGTGCTGGCATCGCTGCGCGACGAGCTGTGGTCGGTGCTGCTGCTCACCGGTCTGGACAAGGTGTTCCAGATCGCGCCGGACACGATGACGGCGCTCGCGCGCGTGCAGCTCGAGGATTCGGGAGGGGCGGGATCGGCCTGACATCGATCGATCGTGCTCAGGCACTCATCGCGGCGGATGTGTCGGAGTTCGCCCCCGCCTGACCGCCCTCGGCGTTTCCGGCGTTCGGGCCGGTGCGCATGCACAGGACCGTCAGATCGTCGTCCTGATGCAGCGAGCCGACCTGGGCGTCGATGTCCGCGGCGAACCGTCGCATCGCGGTTTCCATGCTGCGCATGGATTCGCCCCGCCGCATGTTCGCGAGATAGGTGTAGTGGGGGGGCGCGGGACGGACCGGCACATCGGAGGGGGCGGTGTTACGCGGGGCGAAGGCGGCCTCGATGCCGTCGGAGTGGAGCACGAGCAGCTCGTCGTCCTCGAGCTTGATGGTGACCTGCTCGTACTCGTAGTCGGCGACGACTCCGAGGAGCATGCCGGAGATTTCCACCGGGCGGACTCCGTGGGGGCCGATGCGGAGGGGCGGCGGGTGCCCGGCGCACGACATGGTGACCAGGCCGGTGCGGGTGTTGATGAGGCCGCAGATCGCGGTGGCGAATCGGGCCGGGCCGGCCATGCACTCCTGCAGGCCGTTGTTCAGGCGGGAGAGGGCCTCGCTGGGCGGGATGATGCGGTAGCCGTTGTCGACGATCTCCTTGCGCGGGAGAGAGCCGGTGAGGAAGAGGGTCATCAGTGCGGCGGGGACGCCGTGGCCCATGGCGTCGGCGAGGAAGAAGCCGATGTGGTGCTCGTCGAGGCGGGCGACGTCGTAGGTGTCGCCGCTGACGAAGCCGGCCGGGCGGAAGAGCACCTGCGCTTCGAAGCCCGCCACCTGGGGGAGCGTCTTGGGCATGAAGTCGCGCTGCACGCGGGCGGCCAGGAGCAGCTCCTGGTGCAGGCGATCGATCTCGGCGGAGGTCTCGCCCTGGAAGCTCTGGGCGAGCTTGAGGTTCTGGTCCATCGAGCGGACGGCGGTCTGGCGTGCGGCGAGGGCGTGCAGCATGGCGGCGCTGCAGGCCGGATCGGCGCTCATGGGCTGCACGACGACGGCGCCCGGGTGGAACTCATCCAGGCGGCTGGTGCGCTCCTCGACGAGCAGCAGGGCGGGGATCATGGCCTGCTGGAGGGCGTCGAGGACGTGGCAGATCGTGGATTCGTCCGCATCGCCCGAAGCGGGCTTGCGGGGCATGGCGAGGACGGCGGCATCCCAGCGGGCGCTGGCCTTGCCGCTCTCTGTGGCGGCCATGGCGTCGCCGTGGGTCATGGGCTCGAGCTTGGGCAGGGGGACGCCCTGCGGCCAGGCGCGGGCGATGGGCTCCCACCAGTGGGTGGCGGGGCGAGCGCCGGGCGCGAAGGAACTCTGGGCGGGAGCGCCGTCGGTGATGAGTGCGATGCAGTGGTTGCGCATGAGCCGCCCGTCCGTGGGCCGACGTGGTTACCGGACCTTTTCGGGGGAGGTCCGGTTCCCAGCCGAGTCGACGGGCTGGCATCGACCTACCGAACGAGCTTCTTGAGGCCGTCTCGGTCGAAGGCGACGACGTCGCCCTCCTTGACGCCCAACTTCTTTATTGAGCCGGCCTTCAGTTCGATGACGAAGGTGCTGGCGAAGCGGCTGGAGTACTGCTTCAGGCGACCTTCGTACGTCTCGTCCCCTTGGATTCGGGCTCGCAATGCCTCGTCGTTGGGACTGGCGCGCAGCTTTCGCTCCAGTTCGTTGAGATCGCTGTCCCCGGCGACGCCCTCGTCCTTGCCTCTGGCAGCCTCTGCTTTCATTTCGTACGTGGTGAGCACCCGTCCGGCGCCGTCGAGGTAGAGGATGTCGATATCGATCGGGCAGTCGCGCATGACGAAGCCCATGACGCGGACCTCGCTCGGCGCGAACACGAAGATCATGCCGCCGTCGTCGGCGATCTCGGTGCGGCCGCCGAGGCCCTTCATCCGCACGGCGGGGTCGGCCGCGATCTCGAGGTGGTAGGTTTTCCCGCTGATGATGACGTCGGCGATGTTGCCCTTGATGGCGGGCGGTGCGGGGGAATCGCACCCGTGCAGCGTGGAGTGCAGCATCAGCATCATCGCCCAGACTGCCCACATCGCTCGTCCTTTCAACGCCTTGCCTGCGACAGAAGCCATGCATCATCCTCGCTGGTGAAGACCACGGAAGTTCGGCGCATCGTAGCCGGATCGAACCGATTCTTGAACTCGGCGGCCGAGAGAGCGGCCCTCGGCACACCCGGAATCGACCAGTGGGCGATCAAGCCGATCACCGCTTCGGCGGGCACGCCCTTTTCGCGGTAGTGATCGATCCGCGTGTCGCCGTGGCGCTTGGCGAGCCGCCTTCCATCGGAACCGAGTACGAGAGGAAGATGCCAGTAGTCCGGCTCCGGGCCGAGACCGAGCGCCCGGTAGAGCAAGAGCTGGCGCGCGGCCGAGTCGAGCAGATCCTCGCCGCGGACGATCTGCGTGACGCCCTGCCGGTCGTCGTCGACGACCACGGCGAGTTGATAGCTGGGCAGGTCGCGCTTGGTCCAGAGGACGAAGTCGCCGATGATCTCGGAGGGGTCGAAGGACTGCGCTTTCGCGAATCGGTCTGTGAATGCAACGTCGCCCGTGGGGCAGAAGAATCGCCAGTTGGCGACGCCTCCATCGCGATTCCGGGCATCGGCCTGGGCCTTGTCGAAGTCGATGGGCGCGCCCGCGACGGCTGGGCGGAGATGTTTGGGGAAGGGGGTCTCGTGCGAACCTTCCTGGGGCGCGCTGGCGGCGGCCTCGATCTGGGCGCGGGTCAACTCGCAGGGATACGCGAGGCCTCGTTCGGCGAGGGCTCGCATCGCGTCTCGATAGGGCTCGAGGTCGCGAGATTGGATGAGAGGTGAGTCGGGGGGGCCGACGACGGGCGCATCCCAGTCGATGCCGAGCCACCGGAGGGTGTCGGCGATGCCACCGATCGCGCTGGGCTTGACCCGCGGCGTGTCGAGGTCCTCGATCCGGAGCACGATGCGCCATCCGAGGCGGCGAGCCATGGCCCAGTTGATCAGGAACGTTCTCGCGTTTCCCAGGTGCAGAGCGCCGGTGGGGGAGGGGGCGAGGCGCGTTGTTTCCTGTCGATCTTTGCCCATGGAGTGGCGGACGATACACTCCGCGATGAGCCGCGGACTGCTTGGTCCACGCCGCGGCGGACCGGAGCCACCCCGCCATGGACAAAATGACCGACGATCAGGTGAAAGAGGCGTTGCAGGCGAGTCCGGACTGGGCCGAAACCGGGGGGCAGATCCACAGGACCTACCAGTTCCAGGATTTCGTCGAGGCGATGAAGTTCGTCAACTCCGTGGCTCAGCAGGCCGAGGCGGACCAGCACCACCCGGACATCCTGATTCGCTGGAACAAGGTCACGCTCACGCTGAGCACGCACGATGCGGGGGGAATCACATCCAAGGACTTCGCGCTCGCGGCGAGGGCCGATGCGATTGCGCGAATGTTCAATCCGGCGACGGTGGTGAAGTCGCCCGTGAAGAAGGCCAGGAAGTAGGCGGCGGCTACTTCAGCTCCACGTTCCAGTAGGCATCATCGAGGAACGCCTTCCACGAGTGGTAGCGATCCTGGCCAAGCCTGATCGAGATCAGCGGGTTCCGCTTGGGCTTGACGGGCGGGCGAACAATCTTCATGTGGGCCTGCTCGGGCGTGCGGCCGCCTTTTCGGGCGTTGCATTTGATGCAGGCGCAGACGAGATTTTCCCACGAGTCGCCGCCGCCCTGGGCGCGGGGGAGGACGTGGTCGATGGACAGCTCGTTGGTCGGGAAATGGCGGCCGCAATACTGGCACTGGTTGCGGTCGCGCGCGAAGAGGTTGCGCCGGTTGAGCTTGACGATCTGGGCGGGCAGCCGGTCGTAGCCGAGGAGCCGGATGATGCGGGGCACGGCGATATCGAACCGGACCGTCTTGATCCAATCGTGCCCCCCCAACTTGTCGGGCTCGAAGGACTTCTGGAGCTGCGAGAGCTCGGCCCAGGTCTCGAAGTTGTAGCTGTGGTACCGGCCGTTCTCGACGTGGATGATCTCGGCGATGTCCTTGCAGATCAGGCTGAAGGCCCGGCGCGCGGAAATGACGCGAACGGCGACGAACGCCTTGTTGAGGACCAGCACCTTGTAGTCGAGGGCCGAGACCACTCCGCCGCCGCCTTGCAGGGCCGGCAGCGGGAGCGAGGCGGCGATACCGGCAGACTCCATGACCGCGGCCGCCTCATCGACGGTCGGATGCTGTGGGGAACCGGATCTGCCTCGAGAAGCGCTCATTCCTGAAAGGGGCCAAAGGGGTATGCGGAAGACGAGTCCAAGAGTGTGCCGTCTGGCGGGTAGATGGGCCAGCGGAAAAACGGCCGACAATCATATCGGCTCTCGGGAGCCGAGGCGAACCGGGTGCGAACACCGGTTCCATGAAGGATTGGCGAGTTTGGAGGGGTTGTTCGGGGGTGAGTTGTCTGTAGACTGTTCGGAGAAGGGCTCCGGGAGGTCGTCCTCATCTGCGGAGGCTGGACATGAAGCGATGGATGCTTGCGGCAGGCCTGGCTGCGACGGCGTGCGGATCGATCGCGTTTGGAGACGTCCAACTGACCATCGTCACGGCGCAGAGCTCGCTGACGATGGGCGGTTCGCTCAACGGCACCACTCTGACTGCACAAGGCACGGGATCGAACGTGACGAGCTACTCGGGGACGATGAGGATCACGACGCCAGGGTCGTCGTTCTCGTTCGTTCATTCGGACGCCGCCGCGAACGACTCGGGAAACTGGCAGCCGCTGGTCGGCGGGGCGACGGGCTCGGCGGCGGCGAACTACGGGATGCGGGCGAATCTGGTCATCGTGATTGTGAACGCGGCGGGGCGCGGGATGCACCTTGCGTTCAGTGGCGGGCCGCTCACGCTCACCGGGTCGAGTTTCCCGATGTCGAGCGTCACGGCGAGCATTGCGCAGGGCACGATCGATTACAACGCGGGCTCGTTCGGAACGGGCGGCGACACGCTCGTTGGGCTTACGGCCTCGGCGGGCACGGCCAACGGGTCGCTGGCGGTCAACGGTTCGACGGTCACGCTGACGATGCCGATCAACTCGACGCTGAACTCGACGGTGCCGACGATCCTGGGGAACCTGCCGGTGGTTGTTACTCTGACGGGGACGGTTGTTGCAACGGGGACGCTTCCGCCGCAGACCGGCGCGTGCTGCCGCGGCGCGACGTGCGAGGTGACCGCGAGCGCAGACTGTCCGGGGCAGGCGGGCCAGCAGTTCCTGGGTGTGGGATCGGCGTGCAACGCGGCGGGGAATCACACGTCTCCATGCTGCAACGCCAACTTCGACCAGGACGCGAGCGTGGGTGTGCAGGACATCTTCGCGTTTCTCAACGCGTGGTTCACCGGGAGCGCTTCGGCCGATGTCAATGGCGGGGGCCTGGCGGTGCAGGACATCTTCGACTTTCTGAGCGTCTGGTTTGCCGGGTGCTGACGAACGGACACCGATTCTCGCGCTAAACTTGCGGACTCATGGCAGCACCCGCATCCTCGCCCACCGAACGACTCTCCGCGCAGGTTCTGATCGTTGACGATGAGGTCG
>DASZWV010000054.1:0-28757 GCA_035546115.1 Phycisphaerales bacterium | reverse complement strand
AAGCGCTCCATCCATCATTCCGGCCATCCAGCGACTCGCCGCACGCACCTGGTGGGTCCGAGCACTCGGGTAATTAGCTCGAGCCATCTGCCGTTCAACAACCACAACCATCAATCAGATACGGGAGGAAGCAATTTGACTGTTTTGGCTACCCAGCCGTCCTCGTCCTCCGAGTAAATTAGCTCAACATGCACTGCTCTATCGCGCGGAGGAACGACATCTAATGCAAGTGGAATCACAAAGTGGATCGGATTGTTTAGGATTCGTCCATACCGCAGAAAATGCACAGTCCTAATGGTGGCCTGCTCAGGGAGCACTCTCGAAGATTTACTAGCGTGTCGAACACTGTCCACATCCACAACTGCGTCAACCCCGGCGTGTTTTTCCACGTCATCGCAAGGCGCGGTCCAAGCGCGATCCGTCTTGGTCAGTGCCCGATCGCTACACGAAACCGTTATTAGTAATACGAATATGAACAGAGAAGAGATAGCAAATCTCATTGGTCAATCCTATACGAGTATGTCGGCGTATCGCTGGCAACGCCGGACTTCCAAAATGGAGATGGGCGCTTATCGTACAATAGGGGGAATTGCATATCTTCAAATGGAAGATGTCTGTAGTAATATCCCCAGTAGAAACACGCCCCAACCGTTTCTGCTCCACTTGATCGGCAAACCAAACAAACTTCAAGCCGGACCGAGATACCCCCAATAGTGTCGCTATTGCTCCTTGAGTCTTGGGCTCTGTCGAGAAATCTGCTTTTCGCGGGATTGGTCACGAATTGATCGTTAGCGGTTTCGTAGTAGGGCTTGTGGAAACTACCCGGATAGTCCACGTATCGTCGATCTGGAAATCTATCCAACAGCTTCAATGGAAATGGTAGGGTTTGAGTGACTTGAATAAAAGTCCACGCCTCGCAGTCAGAACAAACTGCTATTGGAGTAAATGTATAATCGAATTCGACACCAACAGAAGTCATATTGTGAAAAGATGACCACCAATTGTATCGGTTAACTGAAATAGTTCCGCGGATTCGTTGACCGCGTACTTGTATTGTTCGGTACCCACTGAGACCGAGTGCGTCAAAGATAGCGATAGGATCATTATGTCCAAAACAATACGAATTTGTGTGATCAACCTCTTGCAATGAATCGCGATTCATCCAACGCCCCATTCCCGCCGAGTAGTACCGATACCCGTAGTAGCTCAGCCCCGTCTCCTCATCGGAATACTTCGTGCTCCACCGCAGCGGGAACCGGCTTGCCTCGATCGGCCCCTGCCGGCCGCGGTCCTCGCCGAACGGCCCGTACTTGTACGCGGCCATCATCGCCGGGACGCTGCTGGAGTCGTAGAGCCTGGTGATGTTGCCGTTGCCGTCGTAGATCGGGAACATCGGCCCGATGGCCGTGGATGAGTTGGTCAGGTCGTACCCATCGTCGCGGTAGATCGCCAGGCCGCCGATGCCGCCCGCGCCCTGCTCCGTGCCGCTCAGGTCCGGCCCCCAGGCGAAGGTCTGGTCCACACTCGTGGAGTCGAACTCGCCGGTCTCGGAGTTGCAGGCGAGGACGGTGGAGAGGTTCCAGCCGTCGTAGACGAACTTCTTCCAGTAGGAGGCCTTGAAGTCGAAGGTGGCCTGGCCGATCTCGACGGTGGAGAGGTTGTCGTCGGAGCGCAGCAGGCGCTTGGAGATGCGCCGGCCCTGGGCGTCGTAGGCGAACTCCAGGCGCAGCCACTGGGCGCCCTGCCCGAGCAGGTAGGTGCCCATGCCGGGGTTGAGCTGCATCGCGACCAAGCGGTTTTCTCCATCCCACTGGTAGGTCCAGATACCGTCGGACACGACGCTTTCGCCGGCATGGTACTCCTGTTCGCGCCGGGCGAAGGGATGCGCACCGGTCTGGCTTTGGTGGCCGATCGTCGCGCGGAACGTCCGTGTGGGCTGTTAAAGAGCGCAGGTCGCTGAGGGCCATGTGCGCCCCCGGAGGTGTGCCGGCCCCGCGAGCGCGGCCGCGTGCGTCGGCGGCGCGGCCTCAGGCCGGTTGGCGTCGCATGCGCCGCCGACGCCGCGCGATGGCGAGGGCAACGAGCGGCCCGGCGGCGATGGCGCCCGGCGCGGGGACCGACACGACGTTCGCCATGCTCGCGTCGATCCGGAACTCATCGAGCGTTCCGCCGTTGGCGTCGAACTGCGCGCCGCTCCAGACGCGGAGGGAGGACGGCCAGGTGATGGACGCGTCGGGCGAGCCGAGGGCGCCCGCGTTCGGGTTCACCCACATGTCGAAGGTCTGCGAGTCCGCGACCGTGTCCGCCGCGTTGATTCGCACGAGGAACAGGTCGGTCGTTCCCGGCTCGCTCAGGGGCTGCGACGCGAACGAGTCGCCGCTGGTCACGCTGAAGCCGACGTTCTGCCAGCGGGCCTTGTATCTGTCGGCGCCGTCCGAGGGGTCGACATCGATGCCGAAGATCGCGCTGAAGGTGCGGTTCCCGCTGTGCTGCGAGAGCGAGACGGTGTACGTCGCGAAATCGGAATCCCGCCTGCCGAGGAACGACATCCAGAGCGTCTGCGTCGAGTCGAGCGACGATGCGAAGGAGCGCCCGATGTCGATGACGCTCGTGCCGGCGGTCGTGCCGAGGGCGTTGCCGGTCGGGGGCGGCGCGGCCGGGTGCGTCAGCGACGGGGAGACCACCGCCAGCGGGCCGGAGTATCCCGAATCGGTCGCCCAGCCGGTCCCGGTGCCGGGGCTGAGATCGAAGGAATCCCCGGCGGGATAGTTCCATCCCTCGTAGATCGACGCATCGGCCAGACTCCGGCCCGCCGATCCGAGACCGACCGCCGCGGCCAGCGTCGTTGAGTAGGCGCGCAGGGGCGTACCTGCGAGTCGCATGGTCTCTCTCCTCGTGCTGTGGGGTGGTCGCCACGGGGCCATCGATCCACCCTTGCCATCATCGTCCGGCGGCCCACACACGGGCCGCGCACACATCAAGGTGATTCAACATCCGGCGAACCAGGCGTTCAGGAAGTCGAAGATGTCCTGGACGTCGAGACCGCCGCCGTTGAAGTCGGCGCGGGCATCACCGGCGAACCAGGCGTTGAGGAAGTCGAAGATGTCCTGGACGGCGGGTTGGCCGTCGTGGTTGAAGTCGGCGCGGCAGCAGGGCGTCGCTCCGGTGGCGTTGCACGCGACTCCGGCGCCAGCGAAGTGGTCCGATGCGCACCCGATGGCGGAATCGAGGCGGCAGGTGGTGCCCGCGCAGCACGCTCCGATCGACTCGCTCCCGACCGAGAGCGTGAACGAGCCGAACTCGTTCGGCGCATCGAACCCGAGGAAGCACCCGCGCACGCGGATGCTCACGGACTGGCCGGCCGCGAGTGTCTGGGTGAGCATCGCCGGGCTCTGGCAGCCGTCGACGCAGGCGATGGCGTCGGGCGCGGCGGGCCAGCAGCCGTCGTAGAGCGAGAGGCCCGGATGGATGGCGCCCGTCGCCGAGAAGGTGTAGTCGCCGTCGGCCGGCGCGGTGAACGAGTACCACACATCCGCGGGATCGGTCGCCTCGGGCGAGGCGCAGTTGCCGGTGGTCACGGAGCCGGTCGCGCCGCGGTTTGTCGCGTGGATCGACTGCGCGAAGCCGAGGGGCGCGGCCGCATCGCAGCGATCGTTGGCCGGGCCCGGCTCGTCCGGGACGATGCCGAGCACGAACTTGTCGCGATAGTACAGCGCGCCGGAGACGCGCACGATCACGCTCTCGCCGGCGCGCATGGCCAATCGGACGAAGCGGTTTGGCCCGCAGGCGAGCTCGTTGCCGAGGCAGGCGTCGTAGATCGCCACGGCGGCGTAGGGAAGGTCGGACCCGTCGAGGATCTCGAAGCGATACGTGCCGTCGGCGGGCGCGACGAAGCTGTAGAACATGGGGAACAGACCCTCGTCGCAGACGCTCGGCGTGACGTCGATGCTCTCGGCAAGGAAGTTGTCTCCGTTCACGGGCGTGTTGACCGTGATGGGGATGGCGTTGAAACATCGGTCGTTGACCGGCGGCTGCGGGTCCTGCATGACGTTGATCTGGAAGTCGCCGGTCGTGTGGTGCTGGCCGGTGACGACGATGTAGACAGCCTGGCCGGCGTCGGCTGCCTGCCAGAGCACGCGCGAGTGTTTCAGATCGCCGAGGTTGTCGTCGCATCCCTGAAGATCGACCCCGTTGCCGTTGACGTCGCACGCGCCGAACAACGCCATCGCCGTGTCGTCGAGGGCCGAACCGTTGGTGTCAAAGAGGTAGTAGCCCGGCGCGGGCGCGACGAACTGGTACCACACCCCGGGTCCGGTGTCCGTGAAGGTGCAGCCGAAGATGGAGCCGGTGTCGAAGCCTGTGGCGCCGACCGTCGTGCCCTGGTATGTCCCCGGCCCGAGCAGCGGAAGCGCGCCGGAGCAGTTGTCGTTGGCAGGGGGCGGCACGGAAGGCAGCGGGCCGACGTTCATCGTGAAATCGCCGGCGACGCCGCCGATGAACGCCGCGCGGATGAGCACGGCCTGGCCGGCGTTCAGAGGGACGGCCACGTCGCGGAGCCCGCAGGCGATCTCGGTGCCGGGCGCGGCCGTGCAGGACGGCCACACGGAGAAGAAGAGACCGAAGATGTCGGTGTTGGTCGCGAAGAACTCGTAGACGCCGGTGTCGGGAGGGGTGAAGGAGTACCAGGCGTCGAGGGAGTCGTCCTCGCCGCAGGAGGTGATGTCGGTCTCCGAGGTGGCGGTGCAGCCCACCGTCGTCGTGTTGGTGGAGCTCGGGAACGCCAGCGCGAGGGCGCTCGCGCAGTCGTCGTTGGCCGGGTGGGGTACCGGCACGTGATCGACTTGGATGGTGAACGGGCCGGTCGCGCCGGCCCATCCCGCGACGCGGATCCTGATGGTCTGGTTGGGCGAGAGCTGCACATCGACGCGTGACCAGTGCTCGCCGGGGGCGCGGTCCGGCGAATCGTCGTTGCACGCGCGAAGGGTCCCTCCGCAGGCCGAGTACACGGCGAGCGTGGTGTCCATCGCCGAGGAGGGGCTCGTCTGGATGCGGAAGTTGTTGAACTCCGTTGATGTGAAGGTGAACCAGACGTCCGCCGAGTCGTTGAATCCGCAGGCGGACTCGGCGATGTCGCTCGTGGCCCCGGCGCTGGTGGCCATGAAAGGGGCGCCGAGGGTCAGAGGGATCGCCCCCGAGCAGAGATCGTTCTCGGGAGGCGCGGCCACCGCCCATGCCGAGAACGACAGAACCCCGGCGATCGCGGCCGATGCGCGCAGACAAACACTGTGCATGACAATTCCTTTGCTCGACGCGTGTGTTCCGAGAACCGCCGCCCCGATGGGAGCGCACCGCTTCGCGGCGCCGCCGATCGACCATCCACGTGCTCGAAGATACACGGCTTTGCGGACCGACGCAACACCGGCGCGGTCTTTCGCAGGATCGTGCAAAACCCGCGGGCACACTATCGCTCTCTTTGCAGCCGAATCCGGCTCGAGTCTGCCGCGAGATTGCCTCTAAGCGCGCTAAGCGCTGGAAGCGCTGCGTGCGCTTGCTCGTTGTACGAAGCCTGTGTGAACACGGCGCATCCGGCGTTATGTTGTGGGGACGGCGGGGGCCGCAACGGCAATCTGCGAGGTGTCCATGAACGTTCGCGCTTCACTGGCGGTGTTCTGCTCCGTATTGGGGCTGCTTTGCTCGGCGGGGCCGTCCCTTGGCGACTCCGATGACTGCGCCACCGCCACGCCCGTCGGCGACGGGCAGTTCCCCTACGACACGACCAGCGCCACCGACGACGGACCCAGTCCGTGCGCCTCGGTCGGCTCCAAGAACGTGTGGTTTCTCTACACCGCGCCGGCGACCGCGAACGTGACGGTGTCCACGTGCGCATCGACCTTCGGCCCGAACGACCAGCAGTCCGTAGTCGCCGTGTACTCGGGAACGTGTGCCGCGCCCGTGCACATCGTGTGCTCGTTCACCGGGTGCGGGCTGGGCTCATCGGCGACGTTCGCGGCGACCGGGGGGGAGTCGTATCTCGTGCAGATCGGCGGCGGGTGCGACGACTGTCGTTCCACAGGCATTGTCTCGATCGTGTCGGATGCCGCGGCGCCCGCGAACGACCTGTGCACCACGCCCACCCCCATCGGGGACGGCGTGTACCCGATGAGCAACATCGGCGCGACCACGGATGGTGTGGCGTCGTGCGCCGATTCGATGGCGGATGTCTGGTATCTGTACACGCCGGGCGAATCGGGGACGGCGCAGATCGAGACGTGCGGTTCGGACTTCAACACGGTCCTGACGATCTACGACGGTCCGACGTGCACATCGCCCGAGCTTGCCTGCTCCGACGATGATTGCCGCACGCAGTCGTTCCTCACCACGCCCGTCGTCGGTGGGCAGCCGTACCTGATCCGGGTCGCCGGCGCGCCGCCGCCGGCACGCGGCCCTGCGCAGGGGATCGGCCAGCTTCGCGTCCGCGTGCTGCATCCGCCCGCGAACGACGAATGCGCGAACGCCCTGCCGGTTGGCGAGGGCGCTTTCGCCTATACAAACGTGGATGCTCGCACGGATGGCCCCGATGATTGCGACGGGCTTGTCAATGACGTTTGGTTTGTGTACACCCCGGCGGCGACCGGGTTGGCCACCTTCCGTGCGGCGGGCTTCGACACAACGATGTCGGTGTACCAGGATGCGTGCGACGGGCAGCAACTCGGGTGCAACCAAGATCTGCCGAGCGTCGAGGCGATGCTGCGGATCGGTGTGACGGCGGGCGTGACCTACTACATCCGCGTCGGGGGCGATCCCGCGGGGTCCGGTGTGCTCACCGTTTCCTTCGAGGCGTCGCCCGCGAACGACCATTGCGAGAACGCGGCGGAAGTACCGCTCGGATCAACCCCATTCACCACGCGCGGCGCCGATACCGACGGGCCCTTCCTGACCTGCTCGCTCTCGAGCGATCACATCGCGCACGACGTCTGGTTCAGCCACACGGCCGCCGCTGCGGGCGATCTGACGATCAGCACGTGCGGGTCGCTGTTTGACACGCTGCTGGCGGTGTACGCCGATGCGTGTCCGGACGGGGGCGGCGCCGAGATCGCGTGCGACGACAACTCGTGCGGGGATGATGGGCCATCGCTCGTGACGATCCGCAACGTGGCGGCCGGGCAGCGGTTCATCATCCGCGTGGGGAGCTTCGACGGGGTTGTTGGCGATGGTGTGCTGAATGTTGCGCTCACCCCCGCGTGCGCTGTGGGCCCGGAACCGGACTCGCTGATCGAGCCCGAGGCGTGCGGTGAATCAGTCAACGGGGGGTGTGCGGACTTCGACGGCGGCTTCACGGATCTGTCGTGCGCGCCGATGCAGACCGTCTACGGCACGGCGTTCGCGGGGCAGGGTTTGCGTGATACCGACTGGTATCGCGTGACCCTGGCAAACGAAGGGGTCATCCACTGGGGGGGGCGCGCCGAGTTTCCGGCGGTCTTCTCGATTCGCTCGGGTGTGTGCCAGGGCGACGAGGTGGCTCGCGCCGTGGTTCGCACGCCCTGCGAGCCGGAGGCCGCCGCGGCGATTCGAGTTCCGGCGGGGACCTACTACCTCGTGGTCGTGCCCACCGACTTCTACTCCGGAGCTTCCTGCGACGGGCCATCGCACTATCTGGCGCGACTGAGCGTCAACTGCGACCCGATCGGGGCGTGCTGCCGGGCGGGGACGTGCTCGCTCCGCACGCAGGCCGAGTGCGACGCCTCCCACGGCACGTACCGCGGCGACGGATCGGCGTGCGAGAACGTCACCTACCAGGCGACTCCGGCCGCGAGCGCGTTCGAGCCCATCGACGCCACCGGCCTGCCGGGTCCGCAGTGCGACAGTTGCGAGGTCTCGGTCCCGCTCGGGTTCACGTTCAACTTCTACGGGCGGCCGTACTCGAGCGTGTTCATCAACGCCAACGGCTTCCTCTCGTTCGGCCCCGTCGGCACGGCGAACTATCCCCATCCGATCCCGCGCAACTGGTCGCCGAACAACGTCATCGCCCCGTACTGGACCGACCTCTGGACGTTCTTCGACGGGTCGATCACCTATCAGACGCTCGGCAACGCGCCGGAGCGCCGCTTCATCGCGCAGTGGACGGGCGTGCCCCGGTTCTTCGACACGACCTTCAGCACGTTCCAGGTGGTGCTGTTCGAGTCCGACGATTCGATCGAGTTCCGGTATCTGGATGTGCAGCCGAGCCCGTTCCTCGAGGAGACCACCATCGGCGTGGAGGACGCCAACGGCGTTCGCGCCACGTCGATCGATCCGACCGGAGACCTCTCGAACACGTCCGTCCGGTTCGTCGCGTCGGTCGGCCCCGTCGGCTGCCCGACCTGCCGTGCCGATTTCAACGGATCCGGAGGTCTCTCGGTCCAGGACATCTTCGATTTCCTCAACGGCTGGTTTGCGGGCGATGCCGCGGCGGATTTCAACGGCACCAACGGACTGGAAGTCCAGGACATCTTCGATTTCCTGAGCGCCTGGTTCGCCGGATGCTGAATCAGTTCACCGGGCCGGTATCGAGAAGGCGGTATCCGACGCCCGGTTCGGTAATGAGAAAGCGAGGTTGCGCGGAGTCGGCTTCCAGCTTGTGGCGTAGCTGCCCCGCGTACACGCGAAGGTACTGCACGTCGTGCGCGTGGGTCGGCCCCCAGACCTCCTTCAATAGCTGCTGGTGCGTGAGGACCTTGCCTGAGTGCCGCGCAAGGATTGCCAGGAGTTTGAACTCCGTCGGTGTCAGACGAATGTCGACCAGCGCACCGGTGGCGCCGGCCTTGACCGTGCGAGCTTCCGGATCGATCCGGAGTGTGCGTCCGTCCGCGCTCGCTTCGTAGATCCGTGGCGCCGCGCCCACCGGGGTCGCGGCATGGCGCATGGCGACGCGGATTCGGGCGGAGAGCTCGCCGACGCCGAACGGCTTGGTGAGGTAGTCGTCGGCCCCCGCGTCCAGCGCCGCAACCTTGTCCTGCTCCTGGCCGCGGGCGGACAGGATGACGATGGGCACGCGGGAGTCCTCGCGTATGGCCTTGGTCACCTGCAGGCCGTCGCCGTCGGGGAGGCCGAGATCGAGGAGAATGAGATCCGGTCGCTGGGTGCGGGCTTGCAGCAGACCATCGCCGGCCGTTCCGGACTCCTTGACGCGGTATCCCTGGCTTTCCAATGTGGCGCTGAGAAAGCGGCGGATGGGCTGCTCGTCCTCGATAATGAGCACGAGCGGGGTGTGCGTGGGAACCGTCATGCCACGGCCTCCGTTGCCTCGCGCGGGAGTTCCGGCTGGGGACGTTCGATGGGGATCGAGAATAGGAACGCGACACCACGCGGCGAGTTGCGCTCGGTCCAGACACGGCCGCCGTGGGCCCTGATAATGCCCTCGCAGATCGTGAGGCCGAGGCCGATACCGCTGCGGGCGCCGGTGGGCTGGGCGGCGCGGCCGCGGTAGAAACGCTCGAACACGCGGGAGCGTTCGTCGTCGGAGAGGCCGGGCCCCTGATCGGCGACCTTGACGATCACGCTCGAATCGGTCGTCCACGCGGTGATGTCGATGGGAGTGCCCGCTGGTGTGTAGCGGAGGGCATTGTCCACGAGATTGTGGATTACTTGCGGCAGCATCGCGTTGTCCACTCGCACAAGCGGAAGATCGGCGGGCAGCCGGGCGGCGAAGGGGCGTGCGCGGATCGCCTCGGCGAGGCGAGCGAGACCGGCGCCGACGATCTCCTCGATGCTTGTCCAGTCGCGGCGGAGTTCTATGTGCCCGGACTCCAGGCGTGTGGCGAACATCAGGTTGGCGATGAGGTCGTTGAGGCGCTGCGCCTCCTGGACAATGCTGTCGGTCAGCTGGGACCGGGTGGCGTTATCGAGGTCCCCGGCTTGAAGGGCGGTGGCAGCCCCGGCGATCGTGGCCAGAGGTGTGCGCAGGTCGTGCGAGACCGAACTGAGCAGGGCGCTGCGAAGCCGCTCGGACTCTGCCTCAATGCGGGCTCGCTGCTGGCCCTCGATCAGTCCGACGCGCTCAAGGGCGAGCCCGATCTGGTTGGTGAGGGTGTCGAGCAGGAGCTGCTGGGAAGGGCTCGTGATCGCCCGGGGGTCGATGGGGCGCAGCGCCAGAACCCCGACCTTGCCCTGCGAGCCAGACAGAGGCTGGTATCGCCCCGCGGAGCCGGGCAGGGCCTGTGTGCCGACGCCGGCGGGACGGGCGTGGTCGTATGCCCAGCGCGCCACGCCGCGCTCACGCTCGTCGAGCCAATCGGGGGAGCCGGCGACGGCGAGCGCGTCAATGGCGGATGGCTGGCTCGCGGGACCGGGAACCAGCACCGCGGTGTCGCAAGCGAAGGCGTCGTGTGCGTGCCGGGCCCCGGCGATGGCGATCTCACGGGCGCTCGCCGAGGAAGCGAGATCCCGCGACATGGCGTAGAGGAGCGCGGTTCGGCGTTCTCGCTCGCGAGCGGTATCAGCGAGGGCCCGGAGGCGTGTGGTGAGGTTCGCGATGAGCAGACCCACCACGAGCATGACCACGAACGTGAGTACATACTGCACATCCGACACGGCGAACGTGTGGCGGGGCGGGACGAAAAAGTAGTCGAAGGCTCCCACGCCGGCGACCGCGGCAATGACCGAGGGGCCCCGGCCCAGCCAGACGGCCGCGACCACGACTCCCGCCAGGTACAGCATGGCGATGTTCGCAAGCTCCAACTGGCCGAACACCAGGCGACCTATGAGCGTGCACGCTACGACAAGACCGAGGGCGCCCACGTATGGGATGAAGCCCGAACGGCGATCGCCCAGCGCTCCCAAAGACTGCCGCGCCCGCGCCGAGCCGACGGTGTCGGCGTCGCCGCGAATGACGTAGATATCGATGTCGCCGCTGAGGCGGATGAGGTTGTTGACGAAGGAGCCCCGCAGCGCCTCCCGCCAGCGCGAGTAGGCCGTCTTCCCGACGACAATCTTGCTCACGTTGCGATCCCGGGCGAACGCGACCAGCTCTGCCGCGGCGTTGATGCCGTTGATCGTTGCGGTCTCGGCGCCGAGGCTCTCGGCCAGGCGGAGCGTCTGCGTCACTCGCTCGCGGTCGGCGGCGGCGAGGTTGGCGGTGCGCGGCGTTTCCACGTACACCGCGAGGAGATCGGAGTGCAGCCCGGCAGCCATGCGTTTGGCGGCCCGGACGATCTTCCCCGACGCCGGGCTGGGGCTGACGGCGACGAGGATGCGCTCGGAGGCGGGCCATACGGCGCGGACGCCTTGGCCCTGCTTGTACTCGCGCATACGGCGATCGACCCACTCCGCCGTCCGGCGCAGGGCCAACTCGCGAAGGGCGGTGAGGTTGCCCGGGCGGAAGAAGGATTCGCGGGCCCGTTCGATGCTCTCGGGAACGTACACGCGCCCGGAGCGGAGTCGCTCGATGAGGGCCTCGGGCGGCAGGTCCACGAGCTCGATCTCGTCGGCCTCGTCCACCACGGCGTCCGGCACGGTCTCCCGAACCCGCACACCGGTGATCTGGGCGACCACGTCGTTGAGGGACTCGATGTGCTGCACGTTCAGCGTGGTGTACACGCCGATGCCGGCCTTGAGCAGCTCCTGCACGTCCTGCCAGCGCTTTTCGAAGCGGGAGCCGGGGGCGTTGGTGTGGGCGAGCTCGTCCAGGACGACGATCTCGGGCTTGCGGGCGAGCGCCGCGTTCAGGTCGAACTCGGTGAGCGTCACCGGCGACGATGTGCCCTCGGGCCCGCGGTACTCGACGCTGCGGCGCGGCAGGATGTCCAGACCAAGGAGCATCTGCTCGGTCTCGGTGCGTCCGTGGGTTTCGACCAGGCCGACAACGATGTCGATGCCATCTCGGGCCAGACGGTGCACCGCCTCGAGCATCGTGTAGGTCTTGCCAACACCGGGGGAGGCGCCGAAGAAGACCTTGAGCCGGCCGCGGCCCATCCGGGCCTCTTCGCGCTGTGCGTGGGCCAAGAGCTGGGCGGGATCGGGGCGACGATCGGACATGCCGGGGAATGGTAACTGGTTTCGAGCGGCGCTACCGGGTGATCGTGTCCAGATCGAGATTCAGCTCCAGGACGTTCACGACGGGCTCGCCGAGAATGCCGAGCTGGCGGTTCTGGGTATGGCGCTGCACGGCAGCGCGAACCGCGTCTTCGGTCATTTGCCGCCCCTTGGCGACGCGTGGAACCTGGTACTCGGCGGCGGCCAGCGAGATGTGCGGGTCCAGGCCGCTTGCGGAGGCGGTGACAAGATCGACGGGGATGGGCTGGTTGGCCGAACGCGTGTAGCTGACCGCGGCGTCCGCGGCCTTGAGGGCGTCGATGCGCGCTTTAACGGCATCGAGCAGCGCGGGGTTTGTGGGGCCGAGGTTTGAGCCGGACGAGCCGGTCCCCTTGTCGGCGTTGAAAGCCGTATACGGCACAGGCCCGGTAGCGGAAAGACGGCCCCAGAACATCTTCGGATCGCTGAACTCCTGGCCGAGCAGGGACGAGCCGACGGGCTTGCCGGAACGCTCGATGATCGAGCCATTGGCCTGCCGGCGGAAGGCCCCCTGGGCGATGCCCGTGATCGCGAGGGGGTACAGCACGCCGGTGATCAGTGTGAGGAGGGCGAAGACCGCGATGGCGGGCCGGAGTTGGGAGAGCATGCGGGAATACCTCAGACAAGGAGACCCAGAACGATGTCCACGAGCTTGATTCCGATGAACGGCACGACGAGGCCCCCCAGGCCGTAGATGAGCAGGTTGTTGCGCAGCAACACGGACGCCTCGACGGGGCGATACTTCACGCCGCGAAGGGCGAGAGGAATCAGGGCCACGATGATGAGCGCATTGAATATCACGGCCGAGAGGATTGCCGTCGCCGGATTGAGCCGCATGATGTTCAGCTTGTCGAGCAGCGGATAGGTTGACGCAAAGGCCACCGGGATGATCGCGAAGTACTTGGCGACGTCGTTCGCGATCGAGAAGGTGGTGAGCGAGCCGCGGGTCATGAGCAACTGTTTGCCGATCTGCACGACCTCGATGAGCTTGGTGGGATTGGAATCGAGATCCACCATGTTGCCGGCTTCCTTGGCGGCCTGGGTGCCGGTGTTCATCGCAACCGCCACGTCCGCCTGGGCGAGGGCTGGGGCGTCGTTGGTCCCGTCGCCGGTCATGGCGACGAGCCGGCCACCCTCCTGGTGCTTGCGGATCAGCGTCAGCTTGTTCTCCGGCGTTGCCTGGGCGAGGAAGTCGTCCACGCCGGCCTCGGCGGCGATGGCCGCTGCCGTCACGGGGTTGTCGCCGGTGATCATCACCGTCTTGATGCCCATGCGGCGCATCTCGGCGAACCGCTCGGCGATGCCTCCCTTCACGATGTCCTTGAGCTCGATGACGCCGTAGGTGCGTCCCTTGCCGTCGGCGACGACGAGGGGAGTTGAACCGCGCTTGGCGACCTCCGTGACGATGCGCCGGGCTTCCTCGCTGGGGCGGGCGCCCATTCGCGTGACGTACGCCTCGACGGCGTCGGCGGCGCCCTTTCGGAGTTCACCGCTCATCGTGCCATTGAGCGTCACGCCGCTCATGCGGGTTTGCGCCGAGAAGGGCGTGAAGACGGCGCCCAACTCGTGGATGTTCCGCTCGCGGATGCCGTGCTGCTTCGCGAGCACGACGATGCTCCGCCCCTCCGGGGTCTCGTCGGCGAGGGACGAGAGCTGCGCGGCGTCGGCGAGTTCCTCGACGGTCGCGCCGTCCACGGGAATGAACTGGGTCGCTTGGCGATTGCCAAGGGTGATGGTGCCGGTTTTGTCGAGCAGGAGCACATCCACGTCGCCGGCGGCCTCGACGGCGCGGCCGCTCGTGGCGATGACATTGGCCTGCACGAGCCGGTCCATGCCGGCGATGCGGATGGCCGAGAGGAGGGCGCCGATCGTGGTCGGGATGAGGCACACGAGCAGGGCGACAAGCACGGTGACGGTGATCGGCGTGCCGGTCCCCGCCGCCTTCACGGCGTAGAGCGAGAAGGGGAGCAGCGTCACGCACGCCAGCAGGAAGATGATCGTGAGCTTGGCGAGCAGAATGTCGAGGGCGATCTCGTTGGGCGTTTTCTGGCGCTTGGCGCCCTCCACCAGCGAGATCATGCGGTCCAGAAATGTTTCGCCCGGGTTGGCGGCGATGCGCACGATGATCCAGTCCGAGAGCACGGTCGTGCCGCCGGTCACCGCCGAGCGGTCCCCGCCCGCCTCGCGGATCACCGGGGCCGACTCCCCCGTGATGGCCGACTCGTTCACCGAAGCCACGCCCACGACAACGTCGCCGTCCCCCGGGATCACGTCGCCCGCCTCCGCGAGCACGAAATCACCCTTGCGGAGCGTGGTGCCGGAGACCTGCGAAGGGGCCGCCTGCCGGTCCGGGACAGCGAGCTTCTTCGCCGTCACATCGCGCCGGGCCTTGCGAAGGCTCGCCGCCTGGGCCTTGCCGCGTCCCTCGGCCATCGCTTCGGCGAAGTTCGCGAACAGCACCGTGAACCACAGCCAGATGGCGACCCATCCGATGAACCCGGCAGACGCCTCGCCCTTGCCGGCAAGGGCCTGCACCCACAGGAACGTCGTCAGAATGCTGACGACAAACACCACGAACATCACCGGGTTGCGGATCTGATCGCGCGGGTTGAGCTTGGCGAACGACGAGATCACGGCGCCCTTCAGAATGGCCGGATCGAACAGGGATCGCGTTGTGGTTGTTTTCGACATGGCTTCGTTCCTGAATCGGGGAAGCGGTCCGTTCCCGGACCGCGCCCCGCGCGGATGACCGCCGCGTCGGTGAATCGATCACTTCTTGGGTTGCTGCACCGGCTTGCCCGGCTGGCCCTGCGCCGGCTTCTGCGGCGGGTTCGGGGCGGCGACCGGCTTGGCCTGACTTGCAACCGACTGCGGACTCGAGTTCATGCTGGACATGGAAACTTTTCCTTTCGAGGCGTGTGTGATTCCGCGCGGTCTGCACGCCCCGGGGGCCGCGCGGCAGATGCGGTCATCCTCCGGATGGATGCACCATCTGAAGATGTTCGATGATGGGTCCCAGCGCGAGGGCCGGGACGAACGTGAGTGCTCCCACAACGATGACAACCGCGATCAGCCAACCCACGAACACCGGCGTGTGCGTGGGGAGCGTGCCCGCGGAGGCGGGAACGCTCTTTTTGGCCGCGAGCGATCCGGCCATCGCGAGCACCGGCACGATGATCCAGAACCGTGCGAAGAACATGCAGATCCCGAGCGCGATGTTGTTGAACGGGTTGTTGGCGCCGTAGCCGGCGAACGCGGAACCGTTGTTGTTCGACGCTGACGAGTAGGCATACAAGATCTCGCTGAAGCCGTGCGCCCCCGGATTGGGGACGTTGGTAGCGTTGGACGGCCACATCGCCGCGATCGCCGTTCCGCCGAGCACGAGCGCGCACGGAACAAGCACCGCGATCGACGCCATCTTCATCTCGAATGGATCGATCTTCTTGCCGAGATACTCCGGCGTCCGCCCGACCATCAACCCCGCCACGAACACTGCCACGACCACGAACATCAGCATCCCGTACAGGCCCGAGCCGACACCGCCGAAGATCACCTCGCCGAGCTGCATGAGCCACATCGGGACCAGGCCGCCCAGCGGCGTGAACGAATCGTGCATGGAGTTCACAGAACCGTTCGAGGCCGCCGTCGTGGCCGTGGCCCAGACCGCGGAGTTCGTAATGCCGAACCTGGCCTCTTTGCCCTCCATATTCCCGCCCGGCTGAAGCGCCGAGGCAACCTGGTCCACCCCGAGCGTGTTCAGCCTCGGATTGCCCGACTGCTCCGCCCACGCGCACACCCCGAGGAGCACCACGACAATGACGGTCATCGCGGCGATGATCGCCCACCCCTGCCGTCGATCCCCTACCATCTCCCCGTACGTCCAGCACAGCGCCCCGCCCAGCACCAAAATCGAAAGCACCTCGAGGAAGTTCGACAGCGGCGTGGGATTCTCCAGCGGGTGGGCCGAGTTCACGTTGTAGAACCCGCCGCCGTTGGTACCCAGCTGCTTGATCGCGATCTGCGACGCCGCGGGGCCGAGCGGAATGACCTGCTCCTTCACCTCGACGTGCTTGGTCTGCGGCTTGCCGTCCGGCCCGTTCACCACGTCGCCGGCGTCGTTCTTGACCGGGTCGTCGAACCCGAGCGGCTGCATGAGCGTCACCGTCTGGTACGGCTTGAACGTCTGCACCACGCCCTGGCTCACCAGCGCGACCGACAGCACGACCGAGAGCGGGAGCAGGATGTACAGCGTGCTCCTGGTCAAGTCCACCCAGAAGCTGCCGATCGTGGCCGAGTTGCGACGGGCGATGCCGCGGATGAGTGCGACCAGCACCGCCATGCCCGTCGCGGCGGACACGAAGTTCTGCACCCCGAGCCCGAGCATCTGCGTGAGGTACGACATCGTCGTCTCGCCGCCATAGCCCTGCCAGTTCGTGTTCGTCACGAACGAGACGGCCGTGTTGAACGACGAGTCGGGCGACACAGCCCCGAGCGACTGCGGGTTCAGCGGAAGCGCCGCCTGCAACCGCTGCAGGGCATACACGAACGCGAGCCCGGCGAAGCTGAACAGCAGCACCGCCACCGTGTACGTCTTCCATCCCATCTCGTCGTCCTGCTTGACGCCCGCGAGGCGGTAGATGAACCGCTCGACGGGCCCGAGCACCCGATCAAGACCGCACGGTTTGCCCTGATACACCCGTGCCATGAACCACCCCAGCGGTTTGGCCAGGGCGATGAGCACGATCAGATACAGGCCGATTTGGAGGAGAGCGTTGAGAGTCATTGGAACCACTCCGGCTTGAGCAGCGCGCAGACGAGGTAGACGAAGAGCGCCAGGGCAACGACGGCCCCGAGGATGTAGATGATGGTCATGGCTTGTTTCCGTTCCCGCGGGGCATCAGCCGGTCGCACACGGCCGCCAGCCCCACGCCGGCGGCCAGGCACGTGAAGAACAAGAGTACATACACAAGGTCGTTCATGGTGATACTCCCGAACGCTGGAAGCATTGCCAGCCCTTCCGCGAAGTCGCTCAGGGGCGCGCAAAGACGCCCAGCCAGCGCATAAGGAAGCCATAAAAAAGTGCCCGCTTCCATCAGAAAGAGGGTTGCGCGCCTCGGTCGCGGGGATGCGGCGGAAGTTTCCCTGATCGGAGCCCCCGCAGCTCGATTTCGGCGCGCGGGCAACGACGCGGCTCGTCGCCCCATCGTTCGACCGGAATCCTTATGCGCCGCTTGCGCGTTCGCAGGCTGTTTTGATGCGCCCATGAGCGACAGGACTCCAGATGAAGACGAAACTACCTCGGTTCACAGAGTGCACTCTCGCCCCATCGATGCGCGACCCGGGGCATCACAGGAGCCGCAGCATGTCCGAGACAAGCTTCACCATCTTCGCGATTCTCCTCGGCGCCGCAGGACTCGCCGCCGAGTTCAACCTCGGCCGCATCTTCATCAAGGACTGGCTGATCGGCCGCCGCGAGAGGCGTGCGGCCACGGCTGCGCGCCGAGGTGCTCTCCGGACCGGGCCGGCGCCCGCCGAGAACGCCCCTGTCGAAGCGCCCCACGTCGCGCCGGTCAAGCTCTTACCGATCGCCGCCGCCGCGGCCCTCACCGCGTGCACCCTCACCGCACGCGCCGCCAACGCCGTGAGCGATGCGCCCGGCCCGGCCGGCGCGTCCACCTCCCTCACCTTCGATCCCGGCGCCGCCGGGCAACCGACCGAACCCGCCCCCGTGCCCGACGAGCCCAAGCCACTCACCATCTCCACCGATCGCCCCGGCTTCAGCGACTCCAGCGGCATCGCTCCCCTGTGGCATCTGCAACTGGAGACCGGCTACACCTTCACGCTTCGCGACCGCGACGGCGTCGAATCTCACACCCACAACGCCCCCGAACTTCTCGCCCGCATCGGTCTTATCGAAGACCGCCTGGAGATCCGCATCGGCACATCCGGATACTTCTGGTCTCGCAGCGACGACGGCGCCGCCACGAGTTCCGCCGAGGGCTTCAGCGACGCCTTCGCCGGCTTCAAGCTCAAGCTCATCGACCAGGACGGCGCGATCCCGCGCCTCGCCTTGGAAGGGATCACCACCCTGAGCCTCGGCGATCACGACATAAGCAACCGCGACGTTGAGCCCACCGCCAAACTCATCGCCTCGTGGGACCTCGGATCGGGTTTCACGCTCACCTCCAACGCCGTGCTCACGTACGCCACCACCAGCGGCTCGCGCTTCATCCAGGTCGCCGGTTCCGCCAGTCTCTCCTACTCCGTGTCCGACACAACTTCTGTCTTCGTCGAGTACTTCGCGGTCGGGCCGCGAATCAAGGGTTCCGACGCGGCGCACTCGATCGACTTCGGCGGGGCATACCTGCTCAACAACCGGGTACAGCTCGACGCCCGCGTCGGCTTCGGACTCAATGCGGAGGCGGACAACGTCTTCGTGGGCGTGGGCATCAGCTTTCTGTTCTAGCCTTCATGCGCATTCGATCCGAATCCGATTGCCGGTCTCGAACGCTCTCGTTCGGATCGGATCACCGTTCTCGTTCCGCTTCCATCCGGGCCACTTGGCGTCTTCAAAGGTGGCCTGAAAGGCGTTTCCGCCACGGGGGCCAAGATGCCGATTCCGAAGCCCTTGAGGACCGGAATCAGGACGGCCGGCGCACTTCCTTCGAGACGCACCGGATGATCCACGCCACAGCCGCGATTCCCAGCACGGCGAAGACCAGAAAGACGATGAATCCCTCAAGGGTCCCGACTCGGGCGTGTCTTTCGATGATCGCCGGCCCGCCGAGAGTGCTCCAGCGGGCCGCCTCTCGGGCGACGACGATGCCGATCCACATGACACCGCAACCGGCCGATGCGGTGGACAGCAGGAGCGGCGAGGCCGACCGCCTGGCCGCGACGCCCATCCATGCGAGCACCGCGAGAACCGCGCCGCCCTCCGCAACGATGAGCCACCGCGACATGTCGGCGCCGGCGTTCGGCGCGGAAGACACCAAGACGGGCCACGCCGCGATCGCGGCCACCAGCGTCCATGCCAGGCCCAGCAAGCCGAGCGATCGCGCCGCTCCCGCGGCAGCGCCGGGCTCGGTGCTCGAAGCGCGAGCACGCAGTTGCCACAAAAGCAACGTCGCGGCGACGGGAAACGCCGCCGCGATCCACAACCCCAGTCGCGGGAAGATCATGGGATTGGCATAGAGCATCGAGCCGGACTCGTACTGGCTCGGCCATGCGGCACGATCCATCGACAGCAGGTGGTTCTCGACCCACGACCAGGCGACGAACAACACGCACGCCATGACGAGCATCGCCACGATGCCCTGGACGGCCGTCCTGCCCTCGATGCGATGCGCCTTGAGCAGGTACAGCAGGTAGAACGCGACGATCAGCACGGGCAGAATTGCCATCCACCGATGAAACGACAGCAGGTTCGCCGTGTAGAACTCACGCTGGTACAGGATCTGCACGAACAGCAGCGGAGCGATCCCCGCGGTGATCGCCGCCGAGAGCGCGAAAGGCATCCAGTCCTTCAAGACCTTCGTGACCGGGGCCCACGCCGACGCCCGCGGCGTGAGTCCGAGCATTCCCCGCAGGCCAGCGACGCCCAGCATGATCGATCCGGCGAGCACGTAGGACATGAAGACCACGTGCAACAGCAGCGTCACGAGGTACAGCACGGTGTACCAGATCGTGGGCGATGGAAGGTTGAGCGGGAAGAGCGAGTCCATGGCGAGCGTGTCCTGCGTTCAGCGAGACGGCGGTGGCGAATCGCTTGATGCGACAGCCGAAGTGGAATCAGTCGGGATGCCGCCCGCCTCGGACTTCGATCTCCTTTCCGGCGCGGGCCTCGTGCCAGCCTCGTCGAGCCAGGCCTTGATCTGCGCCAGCACCTGCCCGTCTCGGCTTTCCTCCCAGGGCCTCGGTCGGCCGGCCGATTCCCATCGCACATATTGCACCAGCGCCTCGAGTTCCCGCGGCGTGCCGGAAAAGGGCGGCATGAATCCCTTGGTCTGCTGGAGCTTCGCCACGTTCATCCGCTGCTGGTCGATCGCCCACGAGCCCATCAGGTGCGTCAAGCCGTTCACGCCATCCACCGTGTGGCAGACCGAGCACTGGTTCCGGTAGGTCAGGGCGCCGATCTGGAGCTGGTGGTTCGCGTACGCCGCGGCGTCGCGGAGCGGGAATGGATCGTTGGTCGTGCAACCGACCACGCGCAGGCGGGCGACTTCCGCCGGCGTGATGGAGTTGCTGAAGAGCACCTCGCGGATCGAGTAGGGCTTGCGCACGCCCTCGCGCACGAACTCGCCGCCCGCCGTGGCCCCGAAGGCGAGCGCAAGCAGCAGCGTCGCCGTCGCCCCGTTGATGTACAGCTTCTGACGCCATAGTCCGATCACGACGTACCCGCCGATGAGCACGCTGGCGCCCACCGCGAGGTTCATGAACATGGTCATCGCGGGGCTGCCGCCGAGCACCCACTCGCGGCTGTCGGCGGGCATGACGGCGAGGAACCACACGCCGAGCACCGGCATGACGACGATCGGCATCATGAAGCGCGCCGTCCGGTTGATCAGGCGCCCGCGTTCATCTCGCGGGACATCCGGCATCGTGTTCACGACGACGGCCGCCGCGAGCCCGGCGATCACCATCGCCGCGATGGTGCGATAGACAAGGCTCGGCCAGAAGGTCGCGTTGAAGAATCCCGCCCAGATGTTGCCGGACTTCACCCATTCCCCCGGGGTGAGCTGCCACGACAGAATGCCGTTGATCCAGAAGAGCGATCCCCACCCGGCGATGCTGTAGATGATGAGCAATCGCAAGCGCGTGGCGTCGGACAGGACCCTCGCGTAGCGATAGAACGCGTAGCCGGCGATGATCTCGACCCAGAAGAAGACCCACTCGGTGGCCCACAGCCAGTGGAAGGTGTCCACCATCTTCCCGATGGTGGCGGGCGAGACCTGGATGCTCGTGAACCACATCGCCACGCCGGTGACCGCCCCGACGACGAACGAGAGCAGCACCAGATATCGGAAATACGAGTCCAGCACGCGCCGGGCCGCCGGCTCCTTGCCCTTCATGGCCAGCCACTGGAAGTACGCCATGAGCATGCCGCCGCCGATGGCGAACTGCGCGAGAAAGACGTGGAAGATGCCGAGGCCGCCGATCACCATCCCCTTCATCGCGGGGCCGAAATCGTTGACGGGGTAGGAGACCAGCGTTCCGGCAGCATCGTCGGTCATGAGCACTGTCCAGAGCCTCGACCGCCATGACTCCGAGGCGAGCGGCCGCTTCGGAGTTCCCGAATCCGTGCGAGACTGTCGCTCGGAGCTCGAAGCATAAACTCCCCGCTCTTCCGGGGCGCGTGGAGCGATCGTGGCCAGAGAGTCTCCCATCCAACCCGACGCCCGCGCGGCGCTCACACCGCAGATCCCCGCCGAGAAGGCGATTCCTCGCCTTCTCGAGCTCTACGGCCCGCGGCTCTACTCGCTCGCCTCACGCCTGTGCGGCCACGCCGACGATGCCGAGGACATGGTGCAGGATGTGTTCCTGCAGGCCTACCGCAAGTGGCACACCTTCAAGGGCGAGTCGAGCCCCGGCACGTGGCTCTACGCCATCGCGGCCCGCTCCTGCAAGGCCCGCATGCGGCGCAAGGGAGGCGTCGATCGCCGGATGCCCGCCCTGTCGCAGCTCATGCCGTGGAACGAGCGAACGAATCTGGATCTTGGCCCGGACGATTTCGCCGACGGGAAGGGTCACCTTGGCGGCGGCAACGGGCACGGCTCACCCGTCGGAGCGGTCATCGAGCGCGAATCGGCGCGAGCCGTGCAGGAAGCGATCCTGACGCTTCCCGAGCATTTCCGCGTGCCGCTGGTGCTCAAGGAGATGCTCGAGCTCTCGATCGAGGATGTCGCCGAGGCCCTGCACATCAAGCCCGAGACCGTGAAGACTCGCGTGCACCGTGCGCGGCTGCTGCTCCGAAAGGCGATGGTCGAAAGAAGAGCGATGCCGAAGCGCTCCGCAAAGGCGCCCACCTACGAGAAACAGGTTTGCCTCGATCTGCTCAAGGCCAAGCTGGACGCCTTGGACAAAGGACGGGCGTTTCCCATCGGTCAGCCGATCGTGTGCGAGCGATGCCAGGCCGTGTTCGCCGAACTCGACCTCGCCCAGCACGCCTGCGCCCAGCTCGCCGAGGGTCGCATGCCCGATCGCGTGCGAAGAGCCATCCTCAAGGCCCTGACGGACGCCGAGCAAGCGGCGAGCGCGTAGCCAGGATGTTCCGCGTTTTCACCGCTACTGCCGAGCGGTCTCCCGCCGGATCGCATCCCGCGTGATGGTCTCGTATCGCGGATCCACCATTCCCACCGCCTTGGCGCACGCGATCGCATCGTCCGCGCTCATCCCCTTGTCCAGCGCGAGGTACATCGCCAACCCCGGCCCGACGCGGTTGCCCGTGCGGCAGTGCAGCACCATGACCGAATCCGACTTCTCCGCGGCCTTGAACTGCGCCCGCGCCTCTTCGAGCACGGCGTCGGTCAGTTCGTCCGCCTCCTTGTACGGGATGTTGCAGTACTCGACTCGATTGGCGTCCGCCGCGGACTTCTCGTCGTAGGTCCCCGGCTCGCCCGGCTTGCGGAAGTTCACGACCTTCGACACTCCCTGCTGCTTGAGCATCGCGAGCTGCGCCGCATCGGGCTGGGAGAGCAGGAAGTGGTGCGGAAGCCCCCCGATGGCCACCTCCGGCGGGGGCAGGGGCGATCCAGCCGCCAGCCGCGGCGTCTCGCGCGAGCCGGCCTCGTGGCCGCGCCGGACAAAGTCGCTCACGCCCATCGCGTGCGAGCGGAGCAGATTGATCGTCTCGGGGTCGCGGCTGGATTCGACGATCTTCACACCCTTGTCCGTCGGCGTGACCTCGATGCTCGCCTTGGCGTGATGGGCGAAGAGGTCCTTGAACACCGGATCCCAGATCCGCACCTGCGCCCCGGCCTTCATGCGGGTCTGCATGGCCTTGGCGTGATCGATGATCTTCGCGGCGACCGCCCGGTCTTCACTCTCGGTGGTCGCCTCGACGATTCCCAGGTCCCCCTCCTGCCGATGAACGACCTTTCGGTGGATCTTCGCGTGGTCGGTGAGCAACTGCACCCATACATCGCGGTCCTGCGCGACCATGTGGACCTCGGCCATCGGGTCCGACTCTCTCGCGGTCGCTCCCGCCCGCTGCGGAGCGCTGTTGCGGGACGGCCCGCCGCAGGAGGCGAGCGGCATGGAGAGCACCGCCAGCGCGATCACCGGAAGGATGCGCGACGACCAGAACCGGAGGTTGAAGTTGGGGATGATGTTTGATTGCATGTGCGGGAATCCAATGGAAGGGAAGAGGGCGCTCGCCCGGGAACCGCGATCAGGAACGCGTCGACTCCCACGGCGCTACGCGCCGGACTTGGAGAGAACGGAGCGTTCACGTTTTTCCAGAAGTGCGAAGAGTACCACCGACACGGCCGCGAGCCCCACGATGAACACCCACGGGGAGACGTGGGCGATCTCCGGGAAGGTGATCTTCCCGAACCTCGCGATCGGTTCAACGGAGCGGGCGAGGGCGGGATAAGTCTCGGCGTACAACGCCGCGCCCACGACGGCGCCGATGACGCCGACGATGGCATCACGCGAGCCCTGCCCGATGGCGGCGAGGGCGGTGCCGGGGCAGTAGCCAAGAAGCACCATTCCGACGCCGAAGATCAGCCCGCCGCCCGCGTTCATGGCGAGCTCGGCAGGTTTGACCATCAATCCCTTGATCATGCCGAACTGGAGCATCGCGTAGATGCCGATCGAGCCCACGACGATCGCCGTGAGCATGGTCTTGAGCACCGTGAAGTCCTTGAACCGGAACTGGTTCACGATCACGTTGTAGCGCGTCACACCGCCCTTCTGGAGCAGGAACCCGAAGATCAGGCCGGTGATCGCGCCGAGAAGCAGTGTCTGGGGATCCGCAAAGAAATGCTCAAACACGGGCCGCCTCCTTCTTCGAGCCGCCGAGGCCGAACAGCAGCGCCGCCGCGACCACGCCGGATGCGAACATGCTCACGAAGAACGTCCAGGACGACACGGCGAGTTGCAAGCTGCCGGAGATGCCATGCCCGCTCGTGCACCCGCCCGCCATGCGGGCGCCGAAGAGCAGGATGAACCCGCCCACAAAGGCCGCGGCGTAGCGTTTCGCGACGGATGGTCCGAACCGCTCGGCCCACACCGTCGGCACGTGCTCGGCACGGAGCGTTCGCCCCAGCCACGCGGCCAGAAACGCGCCGGCAACGAGCGCAAAGTCGAGCGCCATCTGCCAATCAAAAATCGGCTTGAAGCCGCCCCCCTTCGCTCCGTATTCCTTCAGCAGGTAGGCGTTCTGTGCGCACTGCTCTGGCGCCACGCCGCAGAGCCCGGCCCCGGCCGCGCCCACGAACGAGGTGCTGGTCCCCAGAGCCTTGCCCATGAAGTAGAACGTGCACCAGCTCAGCACTCCAATGCCGATTCCCACCAGATACGGCGACCATTGGGGTTTTCTCAGGAACGCGATCATGGGTGTTCTCCGGTTCTTGGAGTCGCGTGTGGCAGCAATGGTTCCCGCCTTCTTCGGGCCTCCTCGCGGCGGTGACCGATGCATGGCCCACGGGGCGGGAACCCGCGAGGGGAATCGGGCCTCCCAGACATGCCGATCCTCGCTTCGGAGAATCCCTCGTGACCACGCACACCCCATCCAAGGTCCGATCCCGGCGAGTGGCCACGGCCGGCATCCTATTGGCCTTCGCCGCCGGCGTCATTGTGCTCATGATGTGGCTGGTCGGCGCGTTCAAGCCGAAAATCCACGCGGATCAGGCCGCCGCGGATAGCCGTCGCCCCATCGGGTCCGGCAGGGTCGTGGAGGTTAACGTCCAAACCCTGCCGCTGGAGGAAACGGCGATCGGTTCGATCCAGCCCGTCCACCGCGTCGAAGTGGCCTCGCGGCTGCTGGCCCGGGCCCTTGCTGTCGATGTGATCGCCGGGCAGCAGGTCGGCAAGGGCGACGTTCTGGTGCTTCTGGAGGACACCGACCTGAAAGCCCGGCTCGCCCAGGCCGAGTCGGCGGTCTCCCAGGCGCAGGCCGCGCTGGATCAGGCCCGCATCGAGGAATCCCGCATGCGCCAGGCCATGGAGCAGCACGCGGTGGCCGCGATCGAGATGGACCGCGCCCTGAACGCCCGGAAGGGCGCCGAGGCGACGCTCGCCCGGGCCAGGCAGGCGCAGACCGAGGCCGAGACGGTGCTCGAATACGCCACGATCCGCAGCCCGATCGACGGCACGGTCATCGACAAGCGCATCAACGCCGGCGACACCGTCTCGCCCGGCCAGGTCGTCGTCACGCTCCTGGACCCCAAGCGGATGCAGATGGTGGCCAGCGTCCGCGAGTCGCTCTCCCGCCGCCTGCACGTCGGCGGAACCGTGTCTGTCAAGGTCGATGTGCTCGACCACGTGTGCGCCGGCACCGTGAGCGAGATCGTCCCCGAGGCCGAGGGCTCGAGCCGCACGTTCCAGGTCAAGGTGACCGGCCCCTGCCCCGAGGGTGTGTACGCCGGCATGTTCGGCCGGATCTCGATCCCGGTCGGCGAAGAGACCGTGCTGCTTGTTCCCAGGCAGGCCGTCAGGACGATCGGCCAGGTGGAGTGCGTGGACGTCGCCTCGGATGGCTTTCGATCACGGCGGGCGGTTCGAACCGGGCGCGTGATCGACGGCCAGCTCGAAATCCTCTCCGGGCTGGCCCCCGGCGAGGGGGTCGTCGTCGACGCCGCGCCGGGAGACCGCAAGCCATGAGCGAGGCGCCCTCCCAGCCGCACACACCGCACGAGCCGCACGTCGTCGCCGAGCACGCCCGCGGCGGATGGATCAACGGCATCGTCCGAACGTTCCTGCACTCCAACCTCTCGCTCATCCTGCTGGTGATCTCGATCGCCGTCGGCGCCGCGGCCCTGCTCATCACGCCGCGCGAGGAAGACCCGCAGATCGTCGTCCCGCTGGCCGATATCTACGTCACCGCACCGGGTCTCTCGGCCCAGGAAGTCGAGCGGCTGGTCACGACACCTCTCGAGCGCGTGCTCTACCAGATCGACGGCGTCGAGTACGTCTACTCGATGTCCCGCCCGGATTCCGCGATCGTGACCGTGCGGTTCTATGTCGGCCAGGACCGCGAGCGCTCGCTGGTCCGCCTGTTCAAGAAGCTCGAAGAGAGCAAGGACCTCGTGCCGCCGAGCGTCGCGGGATGGGTCATGAAGCCCGTCGAGATCGACGATGTGCCGGTCGTCACACTGACCCTCCGCGGCCGGGTGCCCGATGCCCCCTCCTCCGACGAGCACACGCTCCGCCGCATCGCTGAGGAGGCCGCGGCACGCCTCGCGGTCGTCGAGGACACCTCCCGGGTCACGATCACCGGCGGGCTTCCGCGCACGCTCACGGCCTACCTCGACCGAGAGGCGATCGCCGGGCGCGACCTGGCCATGCTCGACATCCAGCGCGCGGTCCAGGCCTCGAACACGACCGCACCCGCGGGCGACGTGCAGCACGACGATACGAACATCGTCGTGCGGGCGGGCTCGGTCGTGCGGGATGCCGCGGATCTCGGGAATCTCGTGGTGGGCGTCTCGGACGGACGACCGGTGTTTCTCCGTGAAGTCGCACGGATCGAAGACGGCCCGGCCGAACGCTCGGCCTATGTCCGCCACGGCTGGGGAACCGGGCGCGGCTTTGAGGCCCATCCCCACAGCGCGGGCACCGTGCTCGGCGCGCCGGAACCTGCACCCGAGGCGAGGACGCGCGCCAACGACACGCCCGTCCCCGCGGTGACCATCGCCATCGCCAAGAAGAAGGGCACCAACGCCGTCCACGTGTCCGAGGCCGTGCTGCGCGAGGCCGAGCGCATCCGATCGGAGATCGTCCCCGATGGGATCGACATGGTCGTGACCCGGAACAGCGGCCTGACCGCCGACGAGAAAGTCTCGGAGCTCGTCGAGGGCCTCTGGGTGGCGATCCTGATCGTGGTCGCGCTGCTCACTATCGGCCTTGGCTGGCGCGAGTCGCTCGTCGTTGCGGTCGCCGTCCCCGTGGTCTTCGGCTTGACCCTGGCGGTCAATCTCGTCGCCGGATACACCATCAACCGCGTCACGCTCTTCGCGCTCATCCTCTCCCTCGGCCTGCTGGTGGACGACCCGATCGTGGACGTCGAGAACATCGCGCGGCACTTCTCGCTCCGTCGGCGGGCGAGCAGGGCGATCACGCTCGAGGCCGTCAGCGAGATCCGCCCCCCACTCATCTCCGCCACGCTCGCGGTCATCGCGAGCTTTCTGCCGCTGTTCTTCATCACCGGCATGATGGGGCCCTACATGCGGCCCATGGCCCTCAACGTCCCCGTCACGATGGTCATGTCGATGGTCGTCGCGTTCACCATCACCCCGTGGCTCGCTTTCCACCTGCTCAAGCGGCGGAACTGGGCCTCCGCGGACCACTCCCACGACGACGAGTTCGCCGCGGCACGATCCAGCACGCAATACCGCATCCTTCGTCCGCTCCTGCAGCCGCTCCTCAAGTCGCGCCCGAAAGCGTGGTTCTTTCTCGCGGTGGTTGTGGTGCTGACGGGGGCCGCGGCCATGCTCGCGGCCTTCCGCCAGGTGCCGCTGAAGATGCTCCCCTTCGACAACAAGGCCGAGATCCTGCTGCTGGTGAACGGGGATGAGGGCGCAACCCTCGAGCGCACCGACGCGGCGGTGCGTCAACTCGAGACCGCGTTGCGGCAGGTCCCGGAGGTCACCGACTACACGTCCTACATCGGCACGCCCTCGCCCATCGACTTCAACGGTCTCGTTCGACACTACTACCTGCGAACCATGGCGCACCAGGCGGAGATCCGTGTAAACCTCGTGGGCAAGAAGGCTCGCAGAGACGCGAGCCACACGCTCGGACTGCGCGAGCGCAATCGGCTCACCGAGATCGCGCACAAGGCCAGCGTGCGCCTGAAGATCGTCGAGCTTCCCCCCGGTCCGCCCGTCATCGACACCATCGCGGCCGAGGTCTACGGCAACGATGATGCCTCCTACGCGGCCCTTTGCGATGCGGCGGAACTCGTCAAGACTCGCCTCGCCGCCGAGCCGGGCGTCGTCGAGCCAGACGACACCGTTGAGGCCGCTCATCGCGACCTGCTGTTCATCCCCGATCAGGAAAAAGCGGCGCTGAGCGGCATCAGCGTCGCCGATGTGGCCGCCACCGTGCGCTCCGCGATCTCGGGGGCGGAGGTGGGCACCGTGCACGCCCCGGCCGAGCGGCAACCCCTGCTGATCCTCGTGCGCCTGCCGATGGCGGAGCGTTCGAGCGCCGCGGACCTCTCGCGGATTCAGGTTCGCCCCCAGGCCCCGGGCGCCGCATCGCTCGTCTCACTCGGGGAAATCGGCCGCTGGGAGCTTCGCCCCGCCGAGCAGACCATCTACCACAAGAACCTGCGGCGCGTCGCGTACACATTCGCCGAGACCGCGGGCCGCCCGCCCGCGGATGTCATCGTCGATGTCATGCACGACCAGACCCCAACGCCGACCGCCGGCGCGACGACGACGCCGGGCGGGTGGTTGGACGCCTCGCACCCGCGCCCCATCGCCGGCCGCTCGCACCTCATGCTCGGCGGCGGCATCCCGTGGAACACGGCCAAGGGCACGCGC
>DASZWV010000053.1:0-2866 GCA_035546115.1 Phycisphaerales bacterium | reverse complement strand
GTAAGGCTGATGCGCGACTGCTCGCCGGGGGCGGCATCGCCGTGCTCGATGCCCTCGAGCGTGGCGAGGATGCGCCGGCAGACGTCCTCGATGTCGGCGGCCCGCTCGCGGATGTAGGCGCTGGCCGAAGCGCCGAGCCTGGCCGCGAAGTGGCGCGCGGCCTCGACGACGGCCCCGGGAGCGCCTCGCCCGGCGTTCACGGACGCGTCGATGCGCTCGATGAGCGCGGGGTCGTCGACGATGCCGAGGTGGGCGCGCAGCAGTTCGGCTCGAACACCGCCGGATGAGCCGAGCCGGCCGAGGTCGTGCTCGATCTCGGTGCGAACGGCGCCGATGGCCGCGTGCAGGCGGCTCCGCTCGCTCTGGGGCGAGGAGGCGGGAGCCTCGGCGGAGTCGTCGTACATCGCGAGGCTCGAGCGGGCGCCGGCCACCACGGCGATGCCGTCACCCGTGCCCGGGCACACGGGGCGGCCGCGAACGATTCGGGCGTTCATCCTGCGCAGCGCCGTCGGGACGCTCGTCGTGAACTCGCCGGACTCGACGGAGGGCGCGACGGGCGCGGCGTGGATCGCCTCGCCGAAGTGCGACTTGACGAGGGCGTCGATGGCCTCGAGCAGGGCGGGCGCATCGTCGCCGACGGCCTCGATCAGCACCTCGTGGCCGCGCTGGATGTCGAGGGCGATCAGGGAGAGGACGGAGCGCCCGTCAGCGGAGGCGCTCGAGAACTGGTTGTGGATGGTGACGGCGGCGCGGTGGCGCCGGGCGATCTCGGCGATGAGGCTCGCGGGTCGGGCGTGCAGGCCGGTGGGAAGATCACAGACAAATCGAAGGGTGTTCGTCACGCGTGATTCTTGATGCGGCGGGCGAAACGGGGATCAGGCGCCCGCCTTGGCAAGGACGCCCTTGGGATTCTTGATGGCCTCGGCGACGCCGACCTGGACGATCTTCTTGCCCTCGAAGCGTTCCTTCTTCTCGACCTCGATGTCCACCGCGAAGATGGCGACGTCGGCGGCGGAAATGTCGGCCCTGGTCAGCTCGTTCTCGATGCCCATGGCGCCCTGGGTCTCGAGCTTGATCGTGTGCCCAGCGGCCCTGGCGGTCTTCTCGAGCTGCTCGGCGGCCATGTAGGTGTGGGCAATGCCCGTTGGGCAGGCGGTGACGGCGACGATCTTCATGGGGCGATCCTCCTACGACGCGGCGGGCTCGGCGGGTTTCCAGATGGACTTCAGGGTATTGATGGCGACGGCCGTGACCACCACCCCCGCGATGATCGCGACGATGTACATCAGCGGATTGATCACCACCGGGAGAACGATGAGGCCGCCGTGCGGGGCCTTGTCGCCGCACCCGGCGAGCATCGCGATGGTGCTGGCCACCATCGAGCCGAGCATGATGCTCGGGATCACGCGCAGCGGATCGCCCGCAGCAAACGGGATCGCGCCCTCGGTAATGCCGATGGTGCCCATGCCGAGCGCGGCGTAGCCCGATTCTCGCTGTTCCTCCGTCCAGAGGCCGGGCCGCCACCACTTGCCGATGAGCGTCGCCAGGCCCATGCCGAGCGGCGGCGTGCAGATGGCCGCGGCGACCGGGCCCATGAGCGTGAAGTTGTTCTGGGCGATGAGTCCGGAGGCGAAGAAGAAGGCGACCTTGTTCACGGGGCCGCCCATGTCGAAGGCGATCATCGCGCCGAGGATCATGGCGAGCACGATGGAGCTGCCCGTCTGCATGTTCGCGAGCCAGTCGGTGAGCGACTGCATGGCGCCGGCGATGGGCGGGCCGATGACCAGCAGCATGAGGGCCCCCACCACCACCGACGAGACCACGGGGATGATGAGGATGGGCATGATGGGCTTCACGAACTTGTGCGTGGGGATCTTCTTGATCGCATCCACGACGTAGCCCGCGATCAGCCCGGCGACGAGCGCGCCGAGAAAGCCCGCGCTCACGTCCTTCGTCACGTGCTTGCCATTGAGCACCATGTCCACCGTGCCGAGGTGTCCCGAGAGCCACCCGCCGATCATGCCCGCGACGAGCCCGGGCTTGCCGGCCACCGAGTACGAGATGTACCCCGCGAGCACCGGGAGCATGAGCGTGAACGAAGAGACCCCGATGTTGAGCGTGAGCTTGAGAAGCTTCTGCAGCCAGTCCGGCTGGATGCCGTCCATGTTCGGCCCGGTGGCCGTCATCGGCGCAAACGCGAGCGACAAAGCGATCAGGATGCCGCCGCACGCGATGAACGGAATCGCGAACGACACGCCGGTGAGGAGGTGCTGGCGGAGTTTCTTGAGTTGCTCGGTCATGGAGGCGTTCCTGGGCGACTGGCGAGCCCGGCCGCGAGATCCGCGGGCACGATGGGCCGCCGCGGGGCCAAGATACTGCCAATCGGGAGCCTCCGCCAGCGAGGGACCTGAACAAACCCTTATCCGCGGCGTAGCTCGCGAGGGTGCGGCGCCTCGGCCGGGGGCACGCGGGCGGCCCCGCACCGGCGGCCCGATGCGAAATTCCTGCGTGAATATCTTGACAACGTTACATTTGCAACCGATACTTTCTGTTCGAGGAACCCGATGATGATCGGCATCATCCATCTCCGGCACGCACAGGCCCAATATCCGGGCCAGGACGCGGCGCGGCTCGATCGCGCGTACGTCCTGCGACGTGGCCTTCGCCCCCTTGACGGGGTGCGCCGCCCGCGCTGCTGAGCGCCCCAGATGGGTCTCTCGCGGCGTCGGCGGCGCAGGCCGGCCGACGCGGCGAGAATCCTCGAAATCCACGCGAAATCGAGCGTTCCAGCCCCTTCGGCCGAGCCGGCGCATCCGTCGCCACATGTTCGGCTTTGTTCGCTTCCCGCGCGCTTCTCGCGGGTGCG
>DASZWV010000052.1:0-1766 GCA_035546115.1 Phycisphaerales bacterium | reverse complement strand
CAATCGAAGAAGTAGTTCGGGTGTCGAGAGAAGCGCCACAGGCCGACCTCGCAGACGCGGCCCTTCGAGTCGGAGCGCCCCTTGAACGCCCTCAGTTGCATGTCGGCCGCGGACTCACCGACAAGCCCGACGAGCCAGACGCCCATCCCGAGCCAATCCAGCGCAGAAGGCCCGGGGCGAGGATCGTTCGCGGCCAGGATGAACGGGGCGGAGAGAATGACGACCAGCAGGGCCTGGGCCTCGAAGAACGCCAGGAACACGGGCTGAGCGCGGCGGCCCAGCTTCTCGCGCATCATCTGGTACCGGCCGTCCTCCGGCCCGCGTAGCACGCGGTCGAACAGCAGGTGCGCGGCGAGGCGACATCCCCAGATTGCTCCCATGCAGCCGATGATCAGCCTTCGGCATGGATCGCCCGCACCGCTGAGCGCGCAGAACGCGGCCGATAGCCCCAGGCAGGCGGCCCACCCAACGTCCACCACGCCCGCGTCGCGCGTGCGGCGCTGGATGAGCCACAGCGCGAGCATGACCAGCCCGGAGCCGGTGGCGATGATCGCGACTTGATCTGACCATTGAAGCGTCAAGGATGAACTCCGGGGCTTGTGAAAGGGACGCGGAGCATGCAAACGGTGAGGATCATCGGACTCATCGCCATGGGCTGGGCGATGCTCCTGGTTGGGCTGATCGTGCGGTCGTCGTTGCAGATGTCGTTGGGGGCCGGGCTCCGCGCGACGGTGGACACGTGGTGGGGTGTCACGACAATGGTGGACCTGTACGCCGGTCTGGCGATCGTTGCGGGCTGGGTGGCGTATCGGGAACGCAGTGCCGCCCGCGCCGCGCCATGGATCCTCGGACTGGTGCTGCTGGGGAACCTGGCGACACTGGCGTATCTGGCAACGGCGGCGATGCGTTCGAACTCCGTGGACGATCTGATCGGGGGACGCTCCTGAACGCGAAGGACGCGGCCGCACACCAGAGGGGGAGCGCCAGCGCGTACTGCACGCCGCACCAGACGAAGGCCCGCCAGGACGGCTCTGTTGGCTCGATCGCGCCGATCCTCGCTGCCGTCCAGTAGGCCAGCGGACCGCACGCACCCCCGAGGAGCGCGCCGAGCGCCGGCCGCCGCCAGAGCCAGCGCAGGCTTGGGCGCAGGGTCGTGCCGAAGTTGACCCACAGCGAGGTGAACACGACGATGAACTGCGCCTGCGATGCGAACGCGTGGCGGAACATGCCGAGGGCGTTCGCGGCGACGTCGAGCGCGACGCCGGCGATGGCGCCCACGACGATCAGCAAGGCCTCGGCCCCGGGGGCGGGAGACCGTCGCAGCTGCGCCGCCGTACTCGCAACGATGAGCACCGGCGCGGCCCACCACCATGGCTTTCCGGCCCCGAGCACCGCGAGTGTCCACAGGGCGTCGAAGAGCACAATATTGCACACGATCGGAGCCCATCGGTTCACTCGGCGCCCCCGGCCCACCCAGCCGGCGGGATCCGGCACATCGGCTTGGTGAGCAGCATCTGAACATCGCCGACGTGACGCGCGCGAAACGCACCCTCGCAGTAGGCGAGGTAGTACTCCCACATGCGGATGAAGCGATCGTCGAAGCCCATGGCGCGGACGCTGTCGAGTCGAGCCAGGAACGCTTCGCGCCACAGACGCAGCGTCGTCGCGTAGTGCGGGCCGATGTCCTCCATGTGCCACAGGCGGAGGTCCGTGCCGCGGTTGGTCGCATCAATGATGGCCGCCACGGAAGGCAGGCAACTGCCTGG
>DASZWV010000051.1:0-8240 GCA_035546115.1 Phycisphaerales bacterium | reverse complement strand
TTGGAGAGGCCATGGCCGACGAGGCGGTGGGAGAAGTGCTGGAGGTCGCCGACGAAGGGGGAGCGGCCCTGCGAGATGCGGATGGCGCACACCGAGCAGAAGTCGTAGAGCGGGATGGCGAGAATGATCAGCGGGGTGAGCACGAGCCATGGCACGACCGAGTGGGTCATCGTGTACTGTGCGAAAGCGGCCTCGCCCGCGGTCGAGGGCAGGTAGGTGATCCGCACGCTCAGCACGGCGAGCAGGAATCCGACGACGAGCGAGCCGGAATCTCCCATGAAGATCGTGGCGCCGGTCTTTCGCCATGGGAAGTTGTGGTAGAGGAACCCGAGAAGGGCGCCGACGAGCAGCGCGAGCATCGCGGCGATGAACCACTGCTGCGAGACCATGGCGGTGATGAGGAAGAACGTGCCGCAGATGGCCGCGACGCCGGCGGAGAGGCCGTCCATGTTGTCGAGGAAGTTGAAGGCGTTGGTGACGACGACGATCCACGTGACGGTGATCGCGATGGAGGCCCAAGAGCCCCCCACGTGCGGGTCGAGGAGGGTGAGCAGACGCGTCTGGGTTGAGATCACGATGGCGGTCGCCACCGCGAGCATGAGGAACATCTTCACACCCGGGCCGAGGGGCTTGCGGTCGTCGATGAGGCCGACGATGTGGAGCAGGAAGAGCCCGGCGAGGAGCTTGAGCGCGCTGGGGGTCATCTGCTGGATGCCCGCGGCGTAGTCGTGCAGGTCCGCGGGAAGGAACGAGAGATCGGTGCGCCACTGGGCCGTGGGCGATGTGTCCAGGCCATGGAAGAGGGCGAGGCCGAGCAGCACGGGGAGCACGATCGCGATGAAGATCGCCGGGCCGCCGGTGTTCGGGATGCGCCGGGAGGGCGCCTTCACCTGCCCGGCAACGCCCGGGGCGTCGAGCGCGTTGAGGCGAGCGCCGATGGCGCGGGCGATCGCCGTCGCGGGGAGCGCGATGAGCAGCGACAGGAGCAGGAGCGAGAGTGTGAGGGCGGGCATGCGAGTGGCGAGCGGGCACAAGAGCCGGGCTCGATTCTACTTACTCCTTCGCTTGTCCGCGAGTTTGCCGAACAGCGGCCACACGGCCCAGAGGACGCCGAACCAGGTGATGGCGATTGCGGCGAGCATGAAGGCCCGGGCCGGCCATGGACCGAGGCTGTCGATGAGCGTGGGACGGTCCATCGGGACGTTGCCGTTGTAGCCGTAGTTCGCGTGCAGGCGCGTGTTCAGCCAGAACACGCCCGCGTACCAGCCGATGGTGATCGCGGTCGTGCCGAGGTAGTCTCGCAGGGCCGGCCGGTAGCGCCGCACCACAAGGTCGTACACCGCCGAGCCGACGATCGCGAGGTGTCCGAGCCAGAAGAGCCAGTAGCGCTGCTCGCCGATGCCGTGCGTGAGCGTCGGCGTGATGAACGCCTGCGTCGAGAGGCCGATCCCCCAGAAGTACATGATCGAGCGGATCGGCCGCCAGTGCGTCAGGAACAGGAGCGGGGCGAGCAGCGCCGCGATGTCGCACATGTGCAGCGGGAGCGAGCGCGTGATGTCGTAGTGGGCGGGCTGGAGCCAGTACACCAGCGACCAGACATTCACGCCGATGATGAAGCCCGCCCAGGCGGAGCAGAGCTGCTTCTCGCGGGAGATCGATTCCGGCGTGTTCTGCCCGAGCCACCGCCGGCCGAGCCAGCACGAGACCGCGATCAGCGGGATCGTCCACGCGAGCGCGATGGTCTGGTCGCGGAAGTGGCCGTGGTCGAAGTACGAGTGGAACTCCGACCACCAGGCCTCCGGGGGGTTGACGGTTGTGGCGAGGCTGGTTGGGTCGGCCGGGGACTGCATGCGCGGGGAGAGTATCGGCGATCGCCCCTGGTTGGGCGCAAGGCCGGCGTTGAATCACGCGGCCGCGACGTTGTTTTTTTCGTGGCGCAGCTGCCCGCACGCGGCGGCGATGTCTCGGCCGCGGCTGGCCCGGATGTGGGTGTTCACGCCCTTGTCTCGGAGGATCTGCTGGAAGGTGCGCACGGCTTCGTCGGTGGGACGGGCGAAGGGCATGCCTTTGACCTCGTTGTAGCGGATGAGGTTGATGTTGGCCCGAATGGTGCGGGCGATGTCGGCGAGCTGGCGGGCGTGTTCCGGACGGTCGTTCACGCCGCCGAGAAGGATGTACTCCAGCGTGATCTCGCGGCCGGTCTTTTCGAACCATTTCTGGCACGCGGCGAGGAGTTCGGGGATCGTGGTGTACTCGGCCCAGGGGATGAGCTCGCGTCGGACGTCGTCGTTCGGGGCGTGCAGGGAGAGCGCGAGCGTGACCGGGAGGTCGAACTCGCTCGCGAGCCGTTCGATCGCCTTCGGCAGACCGACGGTGGAGATGGTGATCTTGCGGGCGGAGATGTTCATGCCCCATGGGGCGTTGAGCGTGCGGATGGCGGCGGTGACGGCGGCGAAGTTGCTGAGCGGCTCGCCCATGCCCATGAAGACGACGTTGGTGATGCGGGGCGCTGTTGGGGACAGGATGGCGTCGGGCGGCGAGAGGAGCGAGCGGAGGCGCCAGACCTGTTCGACGATCCGGCCCGCGGAAAGATTGCCGTCCAGACCGCCGATGCCGGAGGCGCAGAACTTACAGCCGACGGGGCAGCCGACCTGCGAGGAGATGCAGGCGGTGTTGCGGTCATCGGCGGGGATCATGACGCATTCGGTCTGGCGGGAGGGGTCGGGGGGTGTCGAGGTGTCGACGTGTCGGGGTGTCGAGGGGAGGATGGCGAGGGAGACGCCGTTCTGGGAAGGTGTCGAGGTGTCGAGGTGTCGAGGTGTCAGGGGGGACGATGCGGGTGGGACTTCATCCCACTGGATGAGCAGCTTCTGAGTCCCGTCGGTGGCGCACTGGTGGGAGACCGTCTGGCCTGAGAGGAACGTCAGGCCATTGGTGGGATCGGCGATGAGGTCGCGGTCGCGCTTGGAGAGGTTCGACATTCTGGCGGGGTCGGCGACGCCCTTCTGGTAGACCCACTCGAGGATCTGCGCGGCACGGAACGGGGCGAGGCCGCGCTGGGCGCACCAGGCCTTGAGCGATTCGGGGGTGAACTCGAAGATGTGGGCGGGAGGATGTCGCACGGCGGAATCGTAGGGAACCGGTATGATCGTGCATGGCGGAGCGTGTGCGCATCACGGAGGTCGGACCGCGGGACGGCCTGCAGAACGAGCCGGGGATCATCCCGACCGAGGAGAAGGTGCGGCTGGTGGAGTTGTGCTGCGCGACAGGGGTGGACGAGGTGGAGGTGACGAGCTTTGTGTCGCCGAGGTGGGTGCCACAGTTGGGGGATGCCCGCGAAGTGATCCAAGGCATCGCCGAAGCGATTCTCCGGGGTGACGCCGACACGCCCGACGCTCTGAGCGTTCTCGTGCCGAACTTCCAGGGGTTCGAGGCCCTGAGCCGCGTCAACGAAGGACTTCCGTACGACGAGGAGAATCTCGAGTCCCCCCTTGTCAACAAGGTGGCGCTCTTCACCGCGGCAAGCGAGACCTTCAGCAAGAAAAACACCAACGCGACCATCGCCGAGACCATCGAGCGGTTTCGACCAATCCTGGAGCGAACCGACTCGGAAGGAACGCTCGTGCGCGGCTACGTCTCGTGCGCCATCGCGTGCCCCTTCGAGGGGCCGATCGATCCGCGAAGGGTCGCCGACATCGCCGAGATGCTCATCGAGCTCGGCGTCGATGAGATCGACCTCGGAGACACGATCGGCGCGGGCACACCCGAAACGGTCGGCAAACTCTTGCGGGTCGTGCGCGATCGGCTCGGGAGCGAGTGGTGGGGCGAAGACCAGATAACTCTCCATCTCCACGACACCTTCGGCCGCGCCGCGGATTGCGTCGCGGCCGCGCTCGAACTCGGCATTCGTTCGTTCGATGGCTCCGTCGCCGGGCTCGGTGGTTGTCCGTACGCCTCGACGCCGGGGAAGCGGGCTCCGGGGAACATCTCCACGGAGACGCTCGTCCGCACGGTTCACGCGGCCGGGTACGAGACCGGCGTCGATCTCGACAGGCTGGGCGCGGCGGCCGACTATGCTCGTGAGATCGTGGCCAAGTCGCGCAAGGGCGTGGATGGAGGGGCGAGCGCGTGATCCGCATCGAGCACAAGGACGTGGTGGGGCGGGGCGGAGAATCCGCCGGACGCATCACGCGCATCATCCTCGACCGTGCCGACAAGAAGAACGCCCTTACGCCGGCCATGCTGGATGGGCTGATCGCCGGGGCGACGGCGGCCGCCGGGTCTCGGGCGATCGTGCTCGAGGGGGAGGGCGCGGCGTTCTGCTCCGGCTTTGATCTGACGCGCTGCCGCGAGAACTCGGATGCGCTTCGCGTGCTGCTGGATGGGCTCAGCCGGGCGGTGCGCACGCTTCGGCGGATTGAGGCGCCGGTGGTTGTCGCGGCGCACGGGGCGGCGCTCGCGGGCGGGTGTGCGCTGCTGGGCGGGGCGGATCTTGTCGTCACGCACACGGATGCGAGGATCGGGTATCCCGTCGTACGGCTGGGCATCTCGCCCGCGATCAGCGCCCCGTTTCTTCGGCTTGCCGTGGGCGATGGCCGCACGCGCGAGCGGATGCTGGATTCGGCGCTGATCAGCGGCTGGGAGGCCTTCCGCACGGGCCTTGCGCATGAGTGCCTGGAGGATGCGGGCAAGGTTCGCGCCCGGGCGGTCGCGATCGCGGAGGGCCTGGCGGCCAAGCCCGCGTGGGGGCTCGCGGCCACGAAGAGGTGGATGAACGAGGTGGACGGCACGGATCTTGATGAGTGGCCCGACCGCGCCCTGGCCGCGTCGATGTCGATCGTCGGCTCGGAAGAGGAGCGGGAACGATTGGCGGCACTGTGGAAGGCTTGAGCGATCGCTGCGGCGGCGGAAGGGAGCATCGTGGCGGAGATTGTCGAACTCAACATGGCGGGGCCGATCGCGCGGGTGACGCTCAACCGCCCGGAACAGCGGAACGCGTTGTCCATCGATCTGCTCGCGGGGCTGCACGCGCGGCTTGATGAGCTTGCCGAGCGCGGCAAAGCCGAAGGTCCGCGCGTGCTCGTTGTGTCCGGGGCGGGCAAGTCGTTCTGCGCGGGGATGGACCTGAAGCAGGTCCTTGGCGAGCCGGGCGCGCCGCTGAAGCTGCTCACCCTGCTTGCCGAGGCGTGCATCAAGCTTCGCGCGCTGCCCTTCCCGACGATCGCCTCCATCCAGGGCGCGGCGATCGGCGGCGGGTGCGGCCTGACGACGGTGTGCGATTTCGCGATCACGCACGCGGACTGCAAGATGGGATTTCCGGAGGTTGACCTGGGCGTCTCCCCGGCCGTTGTCGCCCCCTGGCTGGTCCGCAAGATCGGCGCGGGGCGGGCACGAGCGATGCTCCTGCGCGGCGGGCTGATGTCCGGGCGCGATGCGCACGCGGCGGGGCTCGTTTCCGAGTGCGTGGACCAGGTCGAGGGCCTCGAGGCTGCGACGAACTCGCTGGCCGAACGTCTGGCGACCGGCGGGCCCAGGGCCCTGGAGGCAACCAAGGGCCTGCTGAACGAGATCGACGGTTCGGGAGATGTCGGGCTCGCCCAGCGGAGCGCCCGCGTTTCTGCGGAGGTTCTCGCCTTGCCCGAAGCGCAAGCGATGCTTCGTTCGAAGCTTGGCCTTTGACTTCACCCGGGCTTCATCCCGGATCTGAATACCCCACCCAATCGGGCGATGGACGGCGGAACGTGGGAGTCTTTGCTACTGTGCACGCGATCCGAGGAAGGCACCCATGGTGGCTCAACCCTTCGATGCTCAGACTTCGCACACGGCGGTCGGAACGCCCGGCCGGGCAGCGCAAGGGCGTTTGGGCGCCCACTTGTCGCCGGCGAGCCTTCGGCTTGGCAATCAGAAGGGTCAAACGCTTCGCGCCCGCGTTCGAGTTTCCGATGCCAACCATCTGCTCGGGACTGGAACGGCAGCGTGCGGAGTGTTCGGGATCGGGCTTTCTTCGGCGGCGGTGGCAAGGTTGAGCACGCACGAGCTCGCGATCCATGCCGTCGGCCCGGGGAATGTCGTACTGGAACTCCTGGATGGCCAGCGCGGGTTGCTCGACACGCTTCACGTCCGGAGCGTGGAACAAGCCAAGGCCATGGCCGTGGCTTGCTTTCCCGGGCAAGTGCTCGACTGGCATTCGGCTTGATCAGTGCGCGGCGATCCTCCTGCTTCGGACGTAGTGCAACCACCAGAACGGAACGGCCGCGAAGACTCCGACCAGGAGCGTGAAGAGCCCCCAGACAGGTGTTCCCCAGAGCACCCGCACCGGTGGCCGCCGCGTCCAGACGATGGTGGCGAGCGCGAGGTGCGCGAAGAAGACCGCCATCAGGATGGAGGCGACGACGACCGCGGCGATCGCAAGCAGACCGATGCCCGCGAGAACGGCCCCGCATGCCGCGCCGGCGGTGACGAGGGCGATCACTGCCACGACGAGCGCGGCAAACAGAAACAGGGCCAGCACGATCGGGGACCCGAAATCATCGGGTGGTCCTGGCGCACCGCCGGCCTCGACCATTTGAAGGATGGGAAAGGGGCTCACGAAGATCCTTGAACGTTCGGCGCGCACCCCGGGTTCGGAGTCCTTCGGAGGTTACCGACCAGAACCGATTACCGAACCGTTTACGGGGCCCACACGTTCGCCACGTGCTGGTGCTGGTGGACCTCGACCTTGCCGTTGGTCTTGGCGCCGTTCAGGTGCATCTTGCCGCTGGCCAGGCCGGGGAAATGCTCGCCCTGCCAGGACTTCGGATACGCCGCATCGTCGATCTGCAGCGCGGCCTTGGTGGGGAACAGGGGGCGGAAGGTGTCGCACATGACGGCGAGTTCGCCGGTGTAGGTCGCCTCGAGCGAGGCCTCGATGGTGCCCGGGTGCGGGCCGTGGGGGATGCCCTGCGGGTGGAGGGTCAGGCTGCCGACCTCGATGCCCTTGCGCGAGCCGAAGTTGCCCTCGACGTAGTAGAGCACCTCGTCGGAGTCGAGGTTCGAGTGGTTGTAGGGCACCTTGATCGCCTGCGGGTGATAGTCGAGCATGCGCGGGCAGAAGGAGCAGATGACGAAGTTGTGGGCCTCGAAGGTCTGGTGGATCGGCGGGGGCATGTGCAGCGCGCCGGTGATCGGCGAGAAGTCTGCCACGTTGAAGATGAACGGGTAGTAGCAGCCGTCCCAGCCGACGATGTCGAGCGGGTGGTAGTGGTACGTGTACGAGTGCACGAGGTCGCGGGCCTTGATGCGGACTTCGAAGTCCCCCTTCTCGTCCCAGGTCATGGGCAACTCGGGGATCTTCAGGTCGCGCTCGCAGAACGGCGCGTGCTCGAGGTACTGGCCGGTCGCCTTGGAGACGTAGCGCGGCGGCGGGCCGATGTGCGAGCCGTTGACGGTCTCGATGAGCAGCACCTTGCCGAACGGGTAGTCGGCGATCGGCGGCCCGCCGTCCTTGGGCTTGCCGTCGGGTCCGTTCTCGCGCTTATCCCAGATGACCTTGTAGATCACGCCCTTGGGAATGACCAGGTAGTCCCGCGGCCCGAACTTGAGCGTGCCGAGCATGGTGTGGCAGACGCCCGACCCGTGGTGGATGAACAGGCACTCGTCGCCCTGGCCGTTCTTGAAGTGGTAGGACATCTGCTCGGCGGGGTTGATGACCGCCATCTCGACGTCGCTGTTGCCGAAGAGGACCACACGGCCGGTGACGAAATCTCCCTGCGGCTTCATCGGGGCGCTCTTGAGGTGCCGCATCCGCATGAGATCGGTCTCGACGTATTCCACCTTCGTGGAGTACTTGGGCGTCCATCCGTAGACCTGTGTCGGCGGATGGATGTGGTACATGGTGGTCGTCGGGCCGACGAAGCCCTCGGTCCCGAAGACCTCCTCGGAGTACAGGCATCCATCCGGGCGGCGGAACTGCACGTGACGCTTCTTGGGAAGCAGGCCGAGTTTCGTGTAATAGGGCATGGCACAATCCCCTTTGTGCAATGGTACGCGCGGGGGCACCGGCCGCCCTTGCGCGCCAGGGGAAGCCGGGGAGATCACGAGTGCGCGGGAGGCGCTGGCGCTACGGACACCCGGCGAACCAACTGTTCAGAAAATCGAACACATCCGCGACGCTGAGGGAGCCCGAACCGTTGAAATCGTTCGGGCAGCACGCGTTGATGTGCCCGGAGCGGACTCGCGGGGCGCACACGCTGGCATCGCCG
>DASZWV010000050.1:0-1730 GCA_035546115.1 Phycisphaerales bacterium | reverse complement strand
AGTTTCGCCCCGCACGGCGGGTTTCGGCGAGCGCGGCGGGGCTGGAGGGAGAAGGCCCGGGGGGGTTTTCGATCGAGCCGGGTGATGCCTTCGTGGCGGATGTGGGGGGTGAGAGCGGGGGGCTGGATGGGATCATCCTGGGTGGGGAAGTGTTCGCCAAGTACGGGATGATGATCGTGGACTACGGCAAGTCTCGGGTGGTGCTGGTCAAAGGGCAATAGGCGGCGAGTGGGCCGCACAAGTGTGCATGGATCGCGGCCGTTGGGGAAATAACCGCATGCGGGGGTGTTGTGGGGATGCGGCGGCTTGCGTGACTGCCCGAATTTGCCGGGAATCGGGCTTTCATGCAGCCTGCGGCAGGTTTTGCTATCATGTTCTTGCCGTCGGCGTTCTGTTGGCGGCTGTGACGATCACGTCAGCGGAAGGATCGGGGGCCCGGGGTGCGACCAAGAGGTGAGGCCATGAGCATGGTTGCTGTCGGCCCGAGACGACTGCGCGAGGCGGGCGCGAGGGCGTTCACGCTCATCGAACTGCTCGTGGTGATCGCGATCATCGCGGTGCTGGTGAGCCTGCTTTTGCCGGCGCTCCGGAAGGCGAGGATGGCGGCGTGGATGAGCGTCTCGCTCGGCAACATGCGGACCATCGGTCAGGCGACGGCGTCGTACCAGGCGGACAACAAGAGCCAGTTGCCGATCGTGCCGACGGGGGTCGTGCCCGATCGGCCGCCCCCCGCGATCATCAACGGATGGGTCGCGTTCTGCTCGTGGGGCAAGTATCCATCCACGTTCTGGATGCAGGACTTCGATCCGAACTCAGGACACGGCATCTTCGACTGCCCGCCCGCCGAGCGTCCGCTGAACCCGTACGTGTACACGGACCGGCTGCCGACCTACGCGGATTCGGTGTCGGATCCAAACCCGTTGACCGGTATCCGGAAGCGATTCCAGTTGCCCATGTTCAAGGACCCGAGCGACAAGATCGGGCACCAGCAGAACTGGAACGCGTACGCGCCGTCGTTCGGCGTGGCGGTCGAGAATCCCGATCGGAGCACGTGCTACGACGATGTGGGCACGAGCTACCTGTGGCAGGCCAAGTGGTTCTTCCAGACCAACCGATACCTCAACGGCGGCGCCGCGACCTCGCAGGCCTGGACCAGGGCGTTCCGCCTCGGGACCGAGCGGCTGAGGACCTCCGATGCGTTCAGCCCGTCGCGGATGATCTACGCCAACGATGAGAACTGCGACATCACGATGAACCAGGTCTCGACCAACGCCCGGATCAAGAATGGGTACGGGGACATCAACAAGGCGGTGGTCGTGTTCCTGGATGGGCACGGGAAGTACATCACGATCATCCCCGGCGGCGAGAGCGACCCGCGCAACGCGACGCAGCCGTGGCTCGTGCCGGCGTACAACAACGGGGAGTACACCGTCGTGTTCCCCGATCTGAAGCGGTAGGCCGATTGCTCGGCGATCACACGCAGCAACGACTCACGTCAATGATCTCGGCGCCGTCCTCGATGGCGAGGATCTGGTCGCCGCGCTTGGGCTCGATGCGCCGCGAGCCCGTGAACGATCCGAACGCGGGGAGAATGGCCACACGCGAGGCGTGCCCGAAGCAGAAACAGCGGGGCCGGATCGAGCGCGCCGCATCGCCGATCGCGATCGCGGGGTGCAGGTGGCCACACAGTATGAATCGGTCACGCATCGCCGTTTGGCCGTCGCGTTCCG
>DASZWV010000049.1:0-7663 GCA_035546115.1 Phycisphaerales bacterium | reverse complement strand
CGATCCTCTCGAAAGGGCCCCCATGAAACGGTTCCTCAAGTTCGCCGCTGCCTTCATCGTCCTCATCGTCCTTGTCCTCGGCATCGGCGTCTGGTACGTCCTGCGCAACATCGACGCGATCGCCAAGGACCAGATCGAGCGCGGCGGCACCCAGGCCCTCGGCGTCGCCACCAAGGTCGACTCCGTCTCGATCCACATCTTCGCCGGAGACCTGGCCCTCAACGGCCTCGACATCGCCAACCCCGCCGGGTACCAGGGCAAGCACTTCCTCGACCTCAAGCACGGCGAGGTCGCCGTCTCCCTCGGCACCCTCAGCCAGCCCACCATCGAGGTCCCCAGGTTCACCCTCCAGGGCCTCGACCTGAGCATCGAGGAGAACGCCTCCGGCCGCAACTACCAGCACATCCTCGACAGCGTCCAGAAGCTCAAGGGCTCCTCCCCCAGCACACCCTCGAACACTCCCGAGAAGAAGCTCATCATCAAGGACCTGCTCATCGAGAACGTCGCCATCCACGTGGACACCAAGGGCATGACCGGCCTGGTCGGCCAGGTCGCCAACCCCGCCCCCATCACGCTCCCCATCGAGCGCATCGAGCTCCACGACGTCGGCAAGACCGGCACCGGTGTCGGCGGCACCGGCGTCACCGTCGGCCAGCTCTCGAGCATCATCGTCCAGGCGGTCATGGCCGCGGCCGTCGAAAAAGGCCAGGGCATGATCCCCGACATCATCCTCAAGGACATCCAGAGCCGCGTCGGCGCCCTCGGCGATCTCGCCGCCATCCCCGTGCAGGTCATCGGCAAGGTGGGCGAGCAGGCGACCGAGATCGGCAAGCAGGCCCTCGAGGGCGTGGGCAAGGCCGCGAGCGACGTCGGCAAGGGCGTGGGCAAGGCCGTCGACGACGCCACCAAGAAGATCGGCGGCGCGATCAGCGACCTCATCCCCGGCGGCAAGAAGGACGACAAGAAGCCATAGCGGCCGACTCGTCCTACCTCACCCGCTTCATCTCGAAGCGCAGCGTCTCCCGCCCGCTCGCCGGCGTGAACGCCACCTCGCTCCACAGCGTGTCGCCCTGCCCGCGATACGTGATCGAGTCCAGCGACTGCGACCCCGACACCTTGCGGAACACCGCCTCCCCGAGCGACCCCGGCGGCGGCGCCGTCGTTCGATCCGTCGGCCCCAGCCGTGCCCGCTCGCGCACCGTGCTCTCCAGCCGCAGCACGATCGGCCCCGCCTCCTCCGTCTTCCACACCATCAGCTTGTCGTCGAAGTGGTGCAGCCGCATGTACACGCCGTCCGCCTCCGCCGAGACCGACAGCAGCTCGTACAGCGCGCACGACCCATCCGGGTTCACGATTCGGAACGCGCCCATGGTGCACGAGCCCGCCGGCGACGACCAGAGCTCCTCGCTCCGATGATCCTTGTCGTTCATCGCCCAGTCTCCGGCCATGAACGCCAGGTCGTTGAGCCGCGCATCCGTCCTGATTCCCCCCGCGGCCAGCGGTCCGGGGCGCCCATCAACGGCCGTCCCCCCGCACCCGCAAAGCACCGCCGTCCCCACCGCAAGCACCGCTGCCGTCAGGCTCTTCGTGCGCATGTGAACCTCCACGCAAGGCGTCCCAGCCGCCCACCCCGTCACTCCTCATCCATCTCCTCCGCCCCCAGCAGGATGTCATCATCCTCCGAGAACTCCTCCGCCCCTTCGACGCCGCGAGCCCCCGTGCCCACGGGCTCGTCGAAGTAGTCCTCCGCCGACTCCGCCCGCTCCATCGTCGGGTCCTCGCGCACCACCCGCACACCCTCCGCCTCGAGCTTCTGCCGCTCGCCCGCCACCAGGTCCTCCGGCCGCGCCCGCCGCCGCTCCTTCACCACGAGCTTGATCGGCACCTCGGCGAACGGCACGTTCTCGCGGATCCGGTTCACCAGGAACCGCTTGTAGTTCGGCGTGAACAGCTCCGGCTTGTTCACCACCAGCACGATCATCGGCGGGTTCGTCGCCACCTGCGCGATGAAGTACGCCTTCGCGAACGTCCCCAGTTTGCTCGAGGGCCCGCGCGTCTCCAGCACCTTGCGCAGAAGACGGTTCAGCTTCCCGGTCGACACCCGCCCCGACGCCTGCTCGTGCAGCTCCAGCGCCGTCTGCACGGCCCCCCTCAGGTTGAGCCCCGTCTCGGCGCTCGCGAACACGATCGGCGCAAACTCCAGCCCCTTGAACTCCTTCCGCAGGTACTCCTCGTACATCTCCGAGTGAACGACCTTCCCCTTGTGCTTCCCGCCCGTCGCCTTCTTCCCCTCCACCAGGTCCCACTTGTTCACCACCAGCACCACGGGCTTGTACGACTTCTGCGCCAGCATCGCCAGCTGCTGGTCCACCTGGCTGATCGGCTCGGTCGCATCGATCAGCAGCATCACCACGTCCGCCCGCTCGATCGCCCGCTGCGCCCGCTCGAACGCGAACCACTCGATCCGGTCCTGGAACGACTTCTTCCGCCGCAGCCCCGCCGTGTCGATCGCGATAAACGACTTGCCGTCCATCTCGAACCGCACATCCACCGCAGCCCGCGTCGTCCCCGCGATCTCCGACACGATCACCCGCTCCTCACCCGCCAGCGCGTTCACCAGCGACGACTTCCCCGCGTTCCGCTTCCCGATGATCGCCAGCAGCATCTCGGGTTGGCCCGGCTCTTCGGGCCGGGCGCCTGTCTCCCGCTCTTCTTTCTTCGCCGCCCTCACCACCTCCGCCGCGGCCTCGTACAGCCCATCCAGCAGGTCCCGCCGGAAGTAGTTGCTCTTGGCCGACACCGGCAGTGGATCCCCGAACCCCAGGTTCGCCGCCTCCACCGCGTGCGCCTCCCACTTGGGCCCATCGCACTTGTTGGCCACGACCATCACCCTGACATTCCTGGGTGCCGCCACGCTCCGCGTGGCGCCGTCTTCTTCCTTCCCGCCTTCTCGCCTCCCGCTCTTGCCCTTCTTCTTCCCCGCCGCCCTCGTCCCCTTTTCCCCCAGCACCCGCTCCCGCAGCAGCCGCGCCACCTGCTCATCCTGCGGCGTCACGCCCTTCTGCGTGTCGATCACCAGCAGCACGATGTCCGCCGAGCGCACCGCCTCCGAGATCTGGTGCTCGATGTCCCCCGTCAGCGTCGACAGGTCCGCCCCCGTCTCGTCGTACCGCCGTCCGTCGGTCACGTACACCCCGTACCCGCCCGTGTCCGTCACCTCCACCTTGATCTTCCGCGTCGAGTCGTGCCCCTCATCCGGCGGAATCAACTCCACAATCGCCGACACCCGGTCCCGCGTCGTCCCCGCCGTCGGGTCCACAATGGAAACCTTGTCCCCCGCCATCATGTTCAGCAGAGAACTCTTGCCCACGTTCGGGCGACCCACAATGGCGATCCGCGGCATAGGCATAAGGGAACAAGGGTAGAAGGGTGGCACGGGCGGCTCGCCCGCCCGTGGTGTTGAAACCCGGATGCCCGATTATCCGGGACGCCCGCCCCTCACCCTCGCCTCTTCACCCGCTCCACCAACCCATCAACCCCACACGATCCCTGCTCCTGCGTCCCCATGTCCTTCACCGTCGCCTGCGTCGCGCCCTCCAGGATCACGCAATACCGCGCCCGCATCTTCGCCGCATCCTGGATCGCCTTCCCGATCTTCTTCGCAGACCGCCGCGCGTGCAGCCCCGCCCGGCGCAGATCCGCCACAACCTTTGCCACAACCCCATCCGCCTCCGGCGTCCCGTTCGATACCACGACCGCATCCGGATTCAGCCCCAGGCGCGAGGCGATCTCATCGTCCTTGGGCATCAACCCCTTGTCCGCCAGCACCAGCGACAACACCACATCCCCCATCCCGAACCCAACAGCAGGAGTGGGGGGCCCGCCGAACATCTCGATCAGCTTGTCATACCGACCACCACCAGCGATCGCGCGCTCCGCGCCCGAGGCCTCGTGCACCTCGAACACCATGCCGGTGTAGTACGCAAGGCCGCGGGCAATCGCCGGATCGAAGATGCACCAATCGCCGATCCCAACCGCATCCAGCGCATCAAACAGCGCGTACAACGGGCCCGCGTCGATCCCGACCTCTTGAATCGCCATTCGAGCCTGCTGCGACGGGTGCGAAGGCCCGCGCCCATAGAACACCGCGTTCACCGCAATGTTGCAGAGCGAATCAAACCGCTCGAGGTTGAGTCGGACGCGCTGACAGTCCTTCTCAAAGTCCGCCGGGCTCGCCTTGGCCCGCTTGTCGAGCAACGCCAGCCCCGCATCTACCGACGTCGGCGCCAGACCCGCCGCGCGCAAGAGCTGTTCCGTCACGCGCCGATCGCTCACCCGCACCACCGCCTGCCCGCTCACCGACCATTTCCCCTGCGAGAACGTCCGGCTCGTCGCGGGCGACATTCCCAGCGCTTCCATCATCCCCACGCAGCACCCGATCACCTCCGCATCCGACTGCGGGCTGTCATCCCCAATCACATCACAGTTCCACTGTGAAAACTCCCGCAGCCGCCCCCGCTGCGGCCGCTCCGCCCGAAAGCAGTTCTGCATCCAGAACCACTTCGTCGGCTTCGGCAGGCTCGCCGCCTTGCTCGCATACATCCGCGCCAGGGTCGGCGTGAACTCCGGCCGCAGCGCAAAGGTCTTCTCCCCCCCGAACCGCTCGAACGAGAACAGCTCCGAAACAATCCCCTCGCCGCTCTTCACCGTGTACAGGTCCAGGTGCTCGAACGTCGGCCCATCGATCTCATCGAACCCGTGGTTGATCGACGTCCGCCGCCACGCATCCTGGATGTACCGCAGCCGACTCAACTCCGCCGGATAAAAGTCGCGCGTCCCCGTCGGCGCCTGGAACACATGCCCGCCCGACTTCCCAGAAGGTGGCCCCGACTTCCCCGATCCCGGTTCATTTGGCGGCTGCGACATATCCGGCCAGCGTAGTCCCACCAGCCTCCCCCTTGATGCCTCCATGCCTCACGCCTCGTTGCCTTCCTCCCACCCGAAAACCCTCCCCCCAGAACCCACACAACGCCCCGAATCGCCCCACCCGCCTCACTATTATTCCCCCTCTCGCCGATGCGCTTGTATGTTCGGAGTCTCCGTGGGTCCGCTCACTCCCGCGGCCAAGACTCCGCCGCGTTCCCGCCCTCGCCCCGCGTCCCCTCGGAGGTGTGTGTTGATCGTCTCGAACGGATTCAGGCTCGCCGCCTCGCTCCTCGCCGCGATCGGCGCGACCCTCCTCACCATCCCCGCGGCCAGCGCCCAGTTCTGCTCCGCGAGCGCCGGCAACTGCCAGGAGCTCGTCGGCACCACCATCGCCGACCCCCGCACCAGCGACATCATCGGCGGCAACTTCACCGTCGCCGACAACTTCCAGCCCAACGTCTCCGGTTCCATCTCCTCGATCTGCTTCTACGGCTACTACGGCCCCGGCATCCCCGCCGGAAGCCACGTCCCCGCCGCCGGCAACGAGGCCTTCCGCATCACGGTCTGGCAATCCACCGCCACCGGCCTTCCCGGCACGATGATCTCCCGCATCTTCGTCGGCGCCAACGCCGACGCCGGCCAGAACGTGCCCGCGTACACCGGCTCGCTCTCCCGCGGCTCCGCGCTCGGCACGCCCTCCTCCCTCGCCGGCACGCAGCTCTACGCCTGGACGGCCTCCAGCCTCGCCATCCCCGTCACCGCGCACGCCTGCTACTGGCTCGAGATCGTCGCCGTCACCTCCGGCCTCGACACCAACAGCCGCTGGCGCTGGGTGAACACCACGCAGACCACCGGCCCCGCCTCGCCCGTCGACGGCCTCTCCCTCCAGCTCAACCTCACGCAGTCTCTCCCCGACCAGTATTCCTACACCAACATCATCAACACCGCCGACCGCGCCTTCTGCATCACCATCGGCTCATCCTCCAACATCCTCACCCTCCCGAGCTGCGGCATCCCGCCGGTCCCCTCCAACAGCGTCTGCGACTCCGCCCTCACCCTCGGCGATGCCACCAACCCGCTCCCCTACACCGCCCCCGCCAACACCGGCAACTACCGCTCCACGACCGCCCTCACGCCCTTCTGCGGCCTCAACCTCGTCAACTCCAACACCCTCTGGTACAAGGTCGTCGGCGACGGCACCACCCTCACCGCCAGCACCTGCGGCCCGGACACCAACTTCGACACCGTCATCAACGTCTACTGCCTCGCCTCCGGCGCCTCCGATTGCGGCCAGGGCAACTCCAACCTCCTCTGCGTCGCCAACAACGACTCCGGACCCGCCGCCTGCACGGGCGACAACGGCCCCGACACCGATCCCTCCATCGTCTCCTGGCCCACCAAGGCCGGCGACACCTACTACATCGCCGTCTTCGGCAACTTCGCCAACAAGTTCATCGGCGCTCTCTCATTCTCGCTCACCAGCGACGGCACCCAGGTCGCCAACCCGCCCTCGTGCGTCTCCGATTCCTGCCCCGTCGATCTCAACACCATCACCGGCATCTCCGAGCCCGACGTCTGCGGCGGCATCTCCGTCGATCACAACGGCGCCTGCGACGGCGCAACGGTCATGCAGTTCTCCCTCGGCGACACCGTCAAGGGCAGGATCTCCGCCGACGCCCCGGCAAACGGTCTCCCCGCCAACAGCCGCGACCTCGACTGGTGGGAGTACAACACCGCCACGCCCCTGCCCGACAACTCCAACGGCGTCGGCCAGTGCAACCTCAAGATCACCTGGCAGACCGAACTCCCCACCGTCCTTTGGTTCTTCACCAACCCCTGCACCAGCACCGACCCCGGCGTCACCACCGCCGCGTTCATCGGCCGATACCGCGGCACGACCGACGGCGTGCTCTCCGACGGCGCGTGCGGCCCGTTCTCCGCGGTCATCCTCACCCTCGCCAACGCCCCGCTGCGCATGCTCGTGACCACGCCCGATTTCGGCGGCGCGCCCTGCCAGAGCGTCGGCAACAACTACGCCGTCAAGATCGAACTCGCCCCCGTCGGCGCCTGCTGCGTCCCGAACATCCCCTGCCAGGCCGTCGCGCTCGGCACCTGCTTCTCCCAGGGAGGCGCCTACGCGGGCGACGGCGTCGCCTGCAGCACGCTCCCCTGCCCCGGCGCGTGCTGCACCAGCGGCGCCTGCACCGTCGCCGACAGCCGCGCCGCGTGCAACGCCGGCTCGGGCACCTACATGGGCGAGGGCGTCGCCTGCGACTCCATCCAGTGCCCCGTCGTCGTGGGCGTCTGCTGCCGCGGCTCCACCTGCAACGCCTCCATCACCCAGGCCAACTGCCACACCAGCGGCGTCCTCGCCGGCGCGCACTACTCCGGCGGCACCACCATCTGCGCCGGCGGCGACTTCTCCCACTGCTGCTTCGCCGACTACAACAAGGTCAACGGCATCGAGATCCAGGACATCTTCGACTTCCTCAACGACTGGTTCAACCTCGTTCCCTACGCCAACACCGGCTCCGACGGCACCACCCCCGCCGTCGGCACCCAGAGCATCTTCGACTTCCTCAACTCCTGGTTCGCCGGCTGCGCGCCCTGAGCGCGGAACGCCGGGCCCGATGGCCGCGCCGCTCCGCCGCCCCGGGCCGGCCGCGCTCCCAAGCGCCCACACCGCGCCCAACTACGCTTGCCCCATGCCCTTCGATCGCGAGCAGGCCCTCTCCAC
>DASZWV010000048.1:0-20003 GCA_035546115.1 Phycisphaerales bacterium | reverse complement strand
GTAGTCGGCCTGGCAGCCGACCGCGCAGGCGCCGGCAAGAAGGAGGGCGATGGGGGCAAGCAAAGGACGGAGAGTCATGGTCGGGCTCCGGCGATCAGGGCTATTTCTGGCCGTAGTAGCGGTTGTCTGGGAAGGTGAGCTTGTCCGGTCCGTACTCGTGGCCCTCGGTCGCCTTCATCCAATACGCCAGGCCGACCACGATGCCCCCGAGCAGGAGAAACACGATGAGCGTCGCCACGAGAAACCTCGCCGTGCCGCCGGGGCGCAGCGGCGGACCGGGGCGGGCCGGAGGCGCGGGGGGGGCGGGGAGGCCCGGAGAGGGCGATCCGCTGGATGGATTCGGGAGCGCTGTCACAAAGGCGACTCCATGAAAAACGATCAGCGATCGAGCTCGGCCGCGACGATGTTGATCGAGCCGAGGATGGCGACAATGTCGGAGAGCATGTGGCCCTCGGTCATCTTGGCCATGACCTGGTAGTTGATGAAACAGGGCGGGCGGGTGCGGACCCGCCAGGAGCGCGGCCCGCCGTCGGAGACGATGTAGTACCCGAGCTCGCCGTTGGCGGTCTCGATCGCGCCGTAGGCCTCGGCGACCGGGGCCTTCCAGCCGCGGTTGGACATGACGATCTCGAAGTGCTGGATGAGCCCCTCGATCGAGCCGTAGACGTCCTTCTTCGGGGGTTTGACCATCTTCGCATCGGCGTACGTGTCGATCGGCCCCTCGGGGATGCGATCGATGAGCTGACGGATGATGGCGATGGACTGCTTGATCTCCTCGCAGCGCACGCGGAATCGCGCGAACGCGTCCCCGGCGTCGGCGATCGGCACCATGAACTTCACGGCCTCGGCGCCCTGCAGATCCCAGTTGTCGGCGTAGCAGAGATACGGGAAGTCCTTGCGGAGGTCTCGCTCCACGCCGCTGGCGCGGGCCATGGGGCCGGTGAGCGACCACGCGATCGCATCCTGCTTCGAGAACACGCCGATGCCCACGGTGCGGTCGATGAAGATGCGGTTGCGGTCCAGCAGCCCCTCGAACTCCTTGAGCGATGTCTCGATGTCCGCGATCGCGCCCTTGCACATGCGGACGAAGATCTCATCGTCCGGGAGGTCCTGCATCAGCCCGCCGACGCGCGTCCAATCGGGATGGAACCGCTGGCCGGAGATGTAGTCGCACAGGTCGTAGATCTTCTCGCGCGGGTTGAAGCAGAACAGGAAGCCCGTGATGGCCCCGACGTCGAGCGCGGCCGCGCCCACGCACAGAAGATGGTTCTGGATGCGGGCGAACTCCGCCATGATCGTGCGGAGCACCTTGCAGCGCGGGGTGATGTCGATCCCGAAGAGCTTCTCCACCGCGTGGTGCCAGCAGATGTCGTTGGCGATCGGCGAGAGATAGTCCATCCGCGACACGATCGTGACGTACTGGTTGTAGTCGAGGTTCTCCCCGAGCTTCTCGAAGCCGGAGTGCAGGTAGCCGATGTGCGGCGTGCAGCGGGCGATGCGCTCGCCGTCGAGCTCCAGGACCAGCCGGAGCGTCGTGTGCGTGGCGGGGTGCTGCGGGCCGAAGTTCAGCACCCAGCGCTCGCCGGTGTCGGCGTGCTCCTTGAGGTAGTCGGTGGACTCGATATCGACGCCGAAGCCACGCTCCGGCTTGAGTGTGAATGGCATGCGGGAGGGTAGGAGGAAGGCCCGGGGGCGTACAGGCACGCGGACGCGGGTCTTTTCGCCCAACCGCCGCCGGGCGCTACGCCCTCGGATCCGCCCTCCCTCTCAGCCGTTCGATCGCCCGCACGACTCGGTACGCGCGACTCGTCCGGATCCGCGCGACGCGCACGTGCGGCGGCTCTTTCGGATCGACCAGCCGCCAGTCGGGACCAAAGCGGGCGCGGGCGAGGATGGCGTAGGGCGGGGTGTCCTTGATGGCCTGGATCGCCCTCCAGGCTCGCGAACTGCTGAGGCGCTCGAGCTCGGCCGCGGCCTCGGCGTCACGCTGGGCCTCGGCCTCCGATGCGGCGCCGCCGGCCGCGTCGAGCCACTTCTGGCGATAGGGCCAGAGCTCCTCGGCGAGGTCCTGGATGCGCATCATCTCGACGCCCTGCAGCGCGAGCTCGCGGGCGAACCCTTCGGAGATCGCCTGCCTGGGACGCTCGCGGTGCCAGGCACGGGCAAGGCCGAGGATCTCCAGCATCCGCCGACCCATGGTCTCGAGCTCGAAATGCCTGATGATCCGCTCGCGTGCGGCGGCGCCCATCGCCGCGGCGCGGGCGGGATCGTCGATGAGCACGGCGAGCGTCTGCGCGTACGCCCGGGCCTCGAGTTCCTCGCCGCGCCTGGCAAAGGGCAGAAGCACGCCCGTGTCCGGCGTGACAAGCTCCGCCTGGCCGCCGACATCGGCCCCGACGACGCACAGGCCGGCGGCCATGGCCTCGTAGATCGAGAGAGCGATCCCCTCCCAGGCGCTCGGAAGGAAGAAGATGTCGGCGGCGGCCATCAGGCGGGGCATCCGCGCGGCGTCGATCGGGCCGAGCATCCGAACGCGATCGTCGAGCCGGTGCTCGGCGAGCGCGCCGGCGAGCTGCTCGCCCAGCTCGCCCTCGCCGGCGACGAGCGCCAGAAAGCTCTTGTCCATATCGGCGAGCAGCCGCATCGTGCGCGCGAACACCATGGGCTGTTTCTGCGGGCACAGCCGCGCCGCGTACAGGATGACGGGGGTGTCTTTCCCCACGCCCAGGTGCGATCGCCACTCTTCGCGCGCGGCGGGGTCCGGGCGGAACAGGCGCGTATCGGCGTTGATGTGGCAGACCTCGATCCGGCGCGGATCGGCGTTGCGGGGCGGGGCGCCCATCCACCGCTTGAGATGCTCGGAGACGACGACCGACAGATCCAGTTGCTCCTGATACCCGCACCCCGTGCGGGCGTGCCCGCCGTTCTGCCAGTTCGGCTCCTCCATGTGGTTGAAGTCGATGTAGGTCGCGTCGGGATGGCGGGAGCGCAGGAAGGGGAGAACGAAGTAGCCGAGCTGCGAGTTGGAAACCATCACGACGTCCGGCCGGCGCGACGCCATGAGGTGGTCGAGCAGTCGCGGGAACTGGATCGGATTGGCGATGTGATCGAGGCAGAACACGTCGGGCGTGATCGCCGTGAACTCCGACAGCCAGGGGTGGCCCGGAAGCGTCGTCGCGAGAGTGATCTCCCAGCCGGCCTCCCGCGTGAGATACCTGGCAAGATCCAGGTTGAAGCGATCGGCGCCGCCCATGCGGAGCCAGGGAACGATCATGAGCAGGCGCGGGGAAGGCTTGCGCAGCGGATTGTCGAGCCAGCCGGGGGGAAACGGATCGCCCGGCTGCGCGAAGGGCATCGGCCATTCTCGCGACGGCGCGGGGAATGCCGGAATGGCCGGCGCGCCGTCGTCGTCGCCGAACACCCGTCGCCGGGCGCGAAGCACCCGCCGCAGGAACAGCTCGCGCCGGTTGTCCAGCGAGATGTTGTCCCACGCGGCGTGCTGGTTGTCGCGCCGGCGATACCAGTCGAGGTGCTCGGGGATCGTGTCGCCCCAGTGGCCCATCGCGGCGCACCGCAGCCAGAACTCCCAGTCCTCCATGCCGCCCCGGATCGTCTCGTCGAACCCCCCCACCGCCTCGAGCACCGACCGGCGGATGGTGGTGGTGGCGGTGACGAGGTTCTGGCGGAGCATCTCCTCCCGCTCGTGGAAGCCGCGGGACCAGAGGTAGTTCTCGGCGCCGAAACCCACGGTGCGACCCTTGACAAAGGCGAACTCGAGATTGCACGCGAGAAACAAGACCGATTTCTCGAGCGTCGTCGGCTCGATGAGGTCGTCCGAATCCAGGAAGAGCACGAACCGCGAGCGCGCGGCCCGCCAGCCGGTGTTCCGCGCGCTCGGAAGGCCGTGGTTCTTCGCGTGGTCGATGATGCGGATCCGGCGATCACGGGCCGCCAGGGCGCGATACGCCGCGAGCACCCGCAGCGAACCCGGATCGGTCGAGGCGTCGTTGACGATGATCCACTCGAGGTTCTGCAGCGACTGTCCCGAGGCGGTGCGCCGCCCGGGGTCGCGGGCGTCCAAGCCCAGGACGCACGCCGCGGTCTCGTGAAAGATCTCGCCGGTGTTGAAGAAGGGCGTCACGATCGACGCGGCCGGCGTGATCTCGGACTCGAGGCGCGAGAGCGGCGCGGGGGCGTAGTGCATCTGCGCCCGGTCGGGCGCGATGGGCGTCGAGGCGTAGTTGGGAGCGCGAGGGTCGATCACGAGTGGCGGTGCGGACGGCGGTGTGCGGATTGCCGAGTGAAGACTACCAGGACATGTCCTGCTCGTATCCGAGCTCGACGAGCAGGGAGCCCGCCAGGGCCTTGAATCCCTGCTTCATCTCGTTGGTGAAATGGTTGCGCCAGTCGCCCTGGACGCCCTTGCGGAACTCGGCGGCGCGGTTCTCCTCGCCGGGCCGGCGCCCACCCGAGAGGGTCTCGAACGTGTTCGCATCCACGATCTGCTTCACAAGCTCGGGCCGCGCATCCACGCCGAGCGCCTCGAGCAGGGCGCCGAACTCGCCGGCCGGATCGGCCGTGAGCCGCTCGTACTTCACCTCGACGTACGACGGGCCGAAGAGCTCGCGGGCGCGCAGACCTCCGGTCACGGAGCGCACCCAGTCGCCCACGATCACGCGGAGGGTCGCGGGGCCCATGAGCGGCACGGGCCGGCCGACGCCGAGCACGTGATAGTTCCGCGCGGCGACCGCCTCGCGGCGCAGGTCGTCGGGGAGGTCCCGGTCGTTGAACTCGCGGAACAGCAGGAAGGCGTCCGAGACCGCCACGTCGCGCCCATCCCGGATCATGTGCAGAAAACAGCCATCCGGGAAGATCCGATGCACCTGCTCGGCCTGCGTGCAAAAATGAGTAGTCGTCTTGTCCCCCACCAGCCGCAGGTTGGGCCACCTCTTCCACGCCTCGCGCTCGATCCCCTCGCGCACGATCGAGAACCACATCGCCCGCCGGAGCGACGCCGCGGCATCGTCGATCGTCGTGTGCCGCAGCCACGTCCCCTGCGCCTCGCGCCGCGCGGCCCAGACGCGGAACTTCCGCTCGTCGAACCACGCGGGGAACGAGGCGCTCTCGCCGCGGGCGTCGAGCAGATCGTTGAAGAGCCACCCCTCGTTGCGGCACTCGACCTGCATGTGCGCGTTGAGCATGCTCGAGAGCCAGGTGGTGCCCGAGCGCCGGGCCGCGCCGAAGAAGAACGGGCGCGGCCCGGTGGCCCGCGCCCGCTCCGGAAGGCGGACCTCCACCGGACTCGCCGGGAGCAGCTCCTGCGGGATGGAAGAATGGGTCGCCGTCATAGGAACAAGCTATCAGCCCGCGATGAAATCCGCCAGCAATCTCACGCCCCAACCCGTCGGACCCTTCACAAAGCAGCCGCCGTCGGCCTCGGCCGCGTGCACGCCCGCGATGTCGATGTGGGCCCACGGAACCTTGGGCTCGACGAAATACGACAGGAACGCCGCGCCCTGGATGGGATGGGCCTTGCGATTCGGGTTGGAGTTCACGATGTCCGCGACCGGCGACTTCATCATGTCGCGGTATTCCGCATCCATCGGGAGCCGCCACCACCGCTCCCCGGAAGACTCCATGGCCCGCGAAAGGCGATCCCGCAACTGCAGGTCCTCGCAGAACAGCCCCGCGAAGGTTGACCCCAGCGCCGTCACCACGCCGCCGGTCAGCGTCGCCAGGTCGACGATGCAGGCCGGGTCCTCCTTCTCGCAGGCCCAGATCAGCGCGTCGGCAAGCACCAGCCGCCCCTCGGCGTCGGTGTTGGTCACCTCCACCGTCACCCCGTTGCGATACGTGATGACGTCGTCGGGGCGGTACGCCGCATCCGAGACCGAGTTCTCCGCGACCGAGAGCAGCGCCACGATCGGACGATTCGGTTGCAGTTGCGTCGCCACGGCGTGCATCGCCCCGATCACGGCGCACCCGCCGTCCTTGTCGCGCTTCATCCCCACCATCCCGTTGTTCACCTTCAGCGACAACCCGCCCGTGTCGTAGGTCATGGTCTTGCCGACCAGCACGATCGGCTTGCCCCGGGGCTGGCGAGGGCGATACTCCAGCCGGATCAGGCACGGCTTGTTGATGCTCGCCTTGCCCACGTTGATCAGCCCGATCAGCCGCTCGCGCTCGAGGTCGGCCCCGGAGAGCACTATGCATTTCAGGCCGGTCTTGCGGGCCAGGGCGCGGCACTGCTCGGCCATCCATGCCGGCGTCGCGATGTTCGGCGGCGTCTCGCTGAGATCGCGGCACAGGTTCGCGCTGCCGGCCAGGGCGAGCCCGGCCTCGAGCCCCGCCGCGAACCTCGAGTCGCCGGCGGAGACCGCCAGGCTTGTGCGCTTGGCCTTCTCCTCGGCGCTGGAGTTGCCTCCCGACGCGCCGAGCGCGCCCGCCCCCTTGAACTTCCACGATTGCCAGCCGATGAGTCCGAGCCCTTCGCCGAAACACCGCCCGGCGAACGCCATGTCGAGCCGCTTGATATCACCGAGAACGCCGGAAATCTCGACCTGCACGCGCTCATCCCTGGTCACGGCGAGACGGCGGCCGACCTGGGCTCCGATCGTGCGAAGCGATCCCAGCTTGAACTCCTCGCGCTTGCCGAGTCCGACGATGAGGGCTCGGGCCGGGCCGTTCTTTCCCCCCGGATACGCCTCGCTCAAGCGACCGCTCTCTCCCGTGGTTTCGGCGCGCTCCATGGCGCGGGCGATCGCGCCGTCGACATCCAGGGCGCGGGTGGCCTTGTCGACCTTCTTGTCGGAAAACACCCCCACGACGATGACGGAGGGGCGTTGGCGGGCGACCACACGAATGGCATTGAACATGCTGGAGCGGCTCCGTGGAAAGTTGGGGGGCGGAGTGTATTCCCCAGCATTCAACGCGGCTTTTTTCCTCAATCGACGGCGGCCTGCCAGGCGAGACGAGATTCGGCACCGCTCGCGACGCGCTCGGCGATCCGGTCGAATCGCTCGAACGCCTCCCACGCTTCAATTCCGCACCGGTCCGCGAGCACCTGCACGATCCGCCCCTCGAGCCGGTTGTCCCGGACACCACGCCAGAGCCTGTCCGCGAGGCACACGAGCAGGTCTTCCGGTTCGACCGGCTCGCTGTCGCAGCCGCCGTGGGTCCGCGCGAAACGGGCGAGGCTCGGCTCCAGCCCGTGCCGCTCCAAGAGCGCCGGCCCATCCCGTTCGTGCAGGTTCCCGGGCCCGGACAACTCCTCGGGATGCAGCGCCTTCCCGAGGTCGTGCACGGCCGCGCCGATCAGAACGGCCCGGGCGTCCACGCTCAACGTCGGAAACGCCCGAGTGAGTTCCTCGAGCAGCGACGCCGCCGCATCGTGCACGAGCCGGAGATGGCGGACGAGCCGTTCGGGAGCACGGATCTCGCGGCAGAGACGGTCGGCCTCCGCCGGAAGCCGCCGGGGCTGCCAGTTTCCGGCTTCATCGTGGTTGTGCGGCTGGCCCGAGATGCCGGATCGTAGAGAGGGCCGGGCCGGGTACCCTTCGGGCACCTATTCCAGAGGACTCCCCCCCATGAACATCCGTTCCCATCGGTCGCCGCGTCGGCTCGTTGCGTGCCTTTGCGCCGCATCTTTTCTGCTCTCCGCCGGCCTGGCCGCGCCGTCCTTGGCCCAGAGCATCGGCAACGACCTGAAGAACCTCGGAGACAAGGCGAGAAAGTCCATCCAAGACGCCGCCTCCGACGCCGCGGCCGGGGCAAAGAACGACCTCGAGAAAGCGGTCGCCAAGGCCGCGTGGAACCCGGACGCCCCGCTCCCGACCGACTCGCGCCTCATCCGGGGCACGCTCCCCAACGGGCTCTCGTACATCGTCGTGCAGCACAACAAGCCCGAGCAGCACACGCTCATGTGGCTGCACGTGCAGTCCGGATCGATGAACGAGAAGGAGTCGCAGCGGGGCCTGGCGCACTACCTCGAGCACATGGCCTTCAACGGCTCGGAGCACTTCCCCCCCGGAACGCTCGTGAAGTACTTCGAGTCCATCGGCATGCGCTTCGGCGGAGACCTGAACGCGTTCACGAACTACGACCAGACCACGTTCCAGCTCAACATCCCGTTCACCGACGACGAGAGCGTCTCCAAGGGCATGTCGTTCCTCTCCGACGTGGCCTTCCGCCTGAGCCTTCTGCCCAAGGAGATCGACGACGAGCGGCAGATCATCCTCAACGAGAAGATGACCCGCAAGGGCGCGCAGCAGCGCATCGGCGACTACGTCACCCACCGCATCGCCCCCGGCTCGCTCGTCGGCGAGCGCGTGACCATCGGCACCGAGGATCGCATCAAGGGCGTGCAGAAGCCCGACTTTGTCGACTACTACTCGCACTGGTACGTGCCGTCGAACATGACCGTGATCGTCGTCGCCGACGCCGAGCCCGCGCGGATCGTCGAGCAGATCAGGCAGTCCTTCGCCGACGGCAAGGCCTCGCCCCGCCCGACGCCGCAGGACCCGAAGATCACCCCCTACGACGCCACGCGGGCGATCGTCGCGACCGACCCCGAGATGGAGACCGCGAGCGTCGAGATCGTGCGCATGCTCCCGGGCATCCCCGCCCCGAAGACCGAGGGACAGCTCCGCGACGAGATGGTGACGTCCTTCGCCACCGCGGCCTTCAACCGCCGCATCCAGGCCAAGCTCGCCAAGGGCGACCAGCCGTACATGAGCATGAACGTCCGCGCGGGACGCTTCCACCAGTCCGCCGCCTACTCGACCTCCGCCGGCGCAACCGGCAAGCCGGAGAACTGGCAGAAGATGCTCGACGCCCTGGGGACCGAGGTGCAGCGGGCCCGCCTGCACGGATTCTCGCGCCACGAGATCGACGCGATCCGCACGCAGCAGCTCTCCGACGCGGAGGAGGCCGTGAAGCGCGAGAGCAGCCGCCAGGCCTCGCAGATCATCCGCGAGATCGACTCCTCGCTCACCAGCGGTGACGTCATCACCTCGGCCGCCCAGGACCTGGACCTCGCCAGGCGGATCCTGCCGACGATCACGGCCGAAGAAGTCTCCAAGCGCTTCGAAGAGCTCTACGAGCCCGTGAACGTCACGTACATCCTCGAAGCGCCGAGCTCGGCGACGGTGCCGACGGAATCGGACCTCGTCGCGCTTGGCAACAAGGCGCTGAGCGTCAAGCCCGAGCGGGAGGCCGAGGACGTCCACGCCGCGTCGCTCATCGGCAAGCTTCCCGAGCCCGGAAAGGTCGCCGAGTCGAGCACCCACGACGCGAGCAGGGTCTGGTCGGCCTGGCTCGACAACGGCGTGCGCGTGCACCAGCGCACCATGGATGAGCAGAAGGACAACGTCTCGATCACCATCACGCTCGCGGGCGGCACCATCCAGGAAACCGCCGCCAACCGGGGGATCACCACCGCGGCCGAGCTCGCCTGGTCGCGCCCGGCCACGAGCACCCTGTCCTCCACCGACATCCGTGAGTTGATGAACGGCAAGAAGGTCCGCGTCGGCGGGGGCGGGTTCGGCGGCGGTGGACGCCGCGGCGGACGCGGCGGCGGTGGCGCCGGGGCGCTCGACGCCCTCACGCTCCGGGTCTCCGGAAGCCCCGCGGACCTCGAAACGGGCATGCAGCTCGCCTACCTGCTTCTCACCGACCCGGTGATCGAGCAGAGCGCGTTCGACCAGTGGAAGACGCGTCAGCTTCAGTCCATCGCCCGGCGCGAGAAGACGCTCTTGGGCGTCGCCGGCCTCCAGCAGGCACAGGCCCTGTACCCAGCGGGCGAGGCCCGCCTGCACCCGGTCACGGCGGCACAGATCGACGCCCTGACGCGCGACGCCGCCCAGGCGTGGCTCCGAACGCTCATCGCGACCGCGCCCATCGAGGTCTCCATCGTCGGCGACATGCCGCGCGAAGAAGTCATGTCGCTGGTCGATCGCTACCTCGGCTCGCTCCCCAAGCGCGATCGCATCTCCTCGACCACGCTCGCATCGCTCCGCAACGTGCCGGTGCCGAAGGGCCCGATCGTCCGCGACCAGACGGTGGACACCGAGACCGACCAGGCGATCGTGCGAGCCGGCTTCTTCGGCCCCGACGCCACCAACGTCCCCGACGTCCGGGCGCTCCAGATGGCCGGCAACATCCTCTCGTCGCGCATGGTCAAGACCATCCGCGAGGAGAAGAACCTCGTCTACAGCATCGGCGCCCAGGTCCAGCCCGGACGGGCGCTCCCGGGGTTCGGCATGTTCCTCGCCGCGGCACCCGCCGAGCCGAAAAACGCTACGCCGCTGGCCGACACCGTCCACGAGATGTTCATGGAGTTCGCCAAGAACGGCCCGACCGAGGGGGAGATGACCGTCGCCAAGAAGCAGTTCGCCAATGCCATCACCGAGAGCATGAAGACCGCGGGCTTCTGGTCGGGCGTCACCGAGACGATCGACTACCACGGCGCGAAGCTCGACAACGCGGTGGATGCGCCCGCGGCCTTCCAGTCGTTGACGGCCCAGCAGGTGCACGCGGCCTTCGCGAAGTACTGCACCGAGGCGAACTGGGTGTCGCTCATCGTGCGGCCGAGCGAGGAGGCCGTGAAGCGCGCCAAGGAGCGCAAGGAAGACGGCGGCGACACGGAGTGACCGCGGCCGTCAGATGTCGTCCAGGCGTGTCGTCGTCGGGGCCGCCTCGGCCTTGGCGGCTCTCGCCTCGAGAGTCAGCGACCCCAGCGAGAGCCCGTCGTAGGCGAGCTCGATGCCCTCCGGCAGTTCCTCGCTCGTCTGCGCGTGGCCGAGATCGTGGGTGATGTGCACGAAGAGCGTCCGCTCGGCCCCGATCTGCTGCGCCGCCGCGATGGCCTGGTCGATGGTGAAGTGCGTCGGGTGGTGCCGCTTGCGCAGGGCGTCGAGCACGAGCGTGCGCACGCCGCGCAGCTTCGCCCAGGATTCGGGCGGGATGGCCGAGACATCGGTGCAGTAGGCCAGCGGCAGGAAGTCGTCCTCGCCGGGCCTGTTCACGGCCCGCTCGATCCGGAAGCCCAGAATGGGCAGGCGGCCGTGCAGCAGTCGGATGGGCGTGATGCGCAGACCGAGCAGGTCGATGGGCTTGTCCGGGTCGATGATGAACGGGATGAGCGTGGCGACGAACGACTTGTTGACGTTGCGCTCGGACTCGAAGATGTGCTTGTAGACGCGACGGAGGTGCTCCATCACGCTCGCCTCGGCGTAGATCTCGATCGGCGCGTTCTGAACCACGTTGAAGCGGCGCAGCTCATCGACCCCGAAGGTGTGGTCCACGTGGTTGTGGGTGAACAGGACCGCGTCGCACCGGCGCAGATTCGCACGAAGCGCCTGCTGGCGGAGGTCCGGCGTGCAGTCGAGCAGGATGGTGCGAAGCTGCCCCCGCGGATCAACGAACTCGAGCGCGGCGCCGGTGCGGAGGCGGTTGTCGCGCGGATCGGCGCTCGTGCACACCGGGCAGTCACAGGCGATGGCCGGCACGCCGGAGGACGTCCCCGTGCCGAGGAAGGTGAAACGCATGGAACACAGTATCAGAGCCGGGCGGCGCAAGCCGCCGGAGCCTCCTTCAGGGATTCTTCGGCGCATCGCCGCCGGCCGACGGCGCGGGCGCGCTCGCGTGCTCGGGCTTGTGCCTCGGCTCCATCGGGTTCGGCGTTGCCTGCGACACCTCGTCGTAGCCGACGAAGTCGCTCACGTCCTTCGGGCTCATCGCCGAGGCCTCCCACGCGGAGGCGTACAGCGAGCCCAGCATGGCCGCGCCGTCGCACAGACGCTCGGTGATGAACGCCTTGCCCGGCTCCCTGTCCAGATCGCCCGACTTCTGGAGCACGTAGAGCGGCCGCACCTCGTCGAAGCTCCGCTGGATGTGGGCGATGATCTCGTCCCACGGGTTGTACGGATTGGCGACGGGTCGGTCGGTCGTGCACTTGCCCTTGAGCGTGTCGTAGCTCAGGTGGTGGATGCCCAGCACCGTCGTGTCGATGTACCGATGGAACCCGCTGGCGGTCGTGAAGCCGTCGGGGTTGGGGCCGACCCAGCCGTGGTGGTGGGCCGTGGTGTGCAGGGGTTGGGCCGCATCGCCGACGAAGTGCGCGAGCTGGCCCATCTCGAAGATCACGTTCGCCCGCGCGGCGGCGAGCTGGTCGGCGCGCTTCGGGTCGTGCAGCGACTCCAGGATGCGCACCTGCCGGTCCGACGCGATGAGCTTGCCGTAGTGCTCCTCGATCGAGTAGGGCAGGAAGCCGGGCCACTCCTGCGTGCGGGCCATGTCGCGGCGCTCGTTGTACGGATCGACCTTGTCCGGATGCTCGTGCTTGGCGATCGCCATGTCGCGCAGGTACTCGTACCGCAGCGGGGGTATCGACGAGAGCGTGAGTCCGAACTGGTCCAGCTTCTCCACGTCGATGTAGTGCTCCGGATCGTTCTCGTGCTTGAGCGGGCCGTAGTTGATGGAGCGATACCGGTCGGGCTCGCCCGCCTCGTAGCCGACCTGGGTCCGCCCCGACTCCGTGAACAGGTACGCCAGGTCCCCCTTCTTGGCCTCGTCGGGGAGCTTGGACTCCATGACGTCCATCGCCAGCAGCGCGATGGTGCGATGGCCGTGGGCGTCCCAGGCATGGGCGGAGGCGGACAGGGTGGTGAGGGTCGTGGCCGCGAGGACGAGTGCGCGTGTGGCATTCATGGGGCGTTTTGCCTTGGGTGTGCGTGCCCGGATTGTAGCGAACACCACCTACCCCACCCGCTCGGCCTTCTGCTCCCGGCTCATGAGCCGGCCGATCCCGTCGATCGGGTCCAGACCCTCGAACAGCACCGCGTGCACGGTCTCCATGATCGGCATCTCCACGCGGAACTTCCTGCCGAGCGCGATCACGGCCCGGCTGGTCTCCACACCCTCGACCACGAACGGCGTGGACTTCAGGTACTCCTTGAGCTTCTGACCGCGCCCCAGGGCCTCGCCGAGCGACCGGTTGCGCCCCTCGGGCGAGAAGCACGTCGTGGCAAGGTCCCCCACCCCCGCGAGCCCGAAGAACGTCTCGCTGCTGGCGCCCATCGCCGTCCCCAGGCGCGTCAACTCCGCCAGGCCGCGGGCCAGCAGCGCGCTCTTCGCGTTGAACCCGGCGTGCAACCCATCGAGTATGCCCGCCGCGATCGCGATCACGTTCTTCAGCGCGCCGGCCAGCTCGACGCCGACCACATCCTCGTTGGTGTACACGCGCAGGTACGAGCACGCGAACAGCGCCTGCACCCGGGCGCTGAACTCCGGAAAATCGCTCGCCACGATCATCGTCGCGGGCAGGCCCCGCGCCAGCTCCGAGGCGATCGTCGGCCCGCTGAGCACGCCGATCGGCCGCGGCCGCGCATCCGGATCGTCACCCAGAGCCTCCGCGATCAGCTGCGTCGGCCGCAGCATGGTCTCGGTCTCGATCCCCTTGGAGACGCTGATTATCCCCGTCGCCGCGGGCAGCTTGCCGCGCGCCTTCTTCCACACGTCGCGCGTGAACTGCACCGGGATCGCCGAGACGACCAGGTCCGCGCCGTCCAGGGCCTTCCTGAGATCGTTGGTGACCCGAACCGCATCCGGGAGCGTCAACTGCGGCAGGCGATCACTCCTGCGCGACTGCAGCAGCGCGCCCGCCTCATCCGCGCTGTGCCCCCACATGATGAGCTCGCGGACGACGGCCTGCGCTTGAGACGCCGAGCCGCGCGCCCGCGGCTTCTCGACCCCGGGCAGCTTGTTCGCCAGGATCCCGGCGCACACCAGCCCCATCTGGCCGATGCCGAGGATGGCGATGCGCGCTCCCTGCGCCGCGCCGGCCTGGTCGCCGTTGGAGTCCGTCTTCTTCGAGGGGCGGTTGGGCATCGCCTAAGTGTATGGGATCGCCGGCCCTTCCCAAAGCCGGTTTCCCACGCGCCCGGCGCCGGCGGTCAAGCCGCCAGTGCCGCTCGGACTGTTTCCAGCGGGCCTACTTGCCGGCCATGATCCCCGCCTGCGCCGCCGCCAGACGCGCGATCGGCACGCGGAACGGCGAGCAGGACACGTAGTCCATCCCGGCCGCGGCGAAGAAGTGCACGCTGGCCGGATCGCCGCCGTGCTCGCCGCAGATGCCGATCTTGAGCTTCGCGTTGACCGACCGGCCGCGCTGGATCGCCCACTTGACGAGCTGCCCCACGCCGCCCTGGTCGATCGTCTGGAACGGATCCTGCGGGAGCAGCTCACGCTTCAGATAGTCCGGCAGGAACGAGTTGATGTCGTCGCGCGAGAATCCGAAGGTCATCTGCGTCAGGTCGTTGGTGCCGAAGGAGAAGAAGTCCGCGGCCTGGGCGATCTCGTCGGCCGTGATCGCCGCCCGCGGCACCTCGATCATCGTGCCGACCTTGATGTCGAGCTTCGGCGACCCGTGCCGGGCCCGAACGGCCTCGATCGTCTGCTCGACCTCCTTGCGGAGAACCGCGAGCTCCTTCTTCGTGCCCACCAGCGGGATCATGATCTCCGGCACGGCCCTGATCTTGTTCTTGGCGCACTCGATCGCCGCCTCGACGATCGCCGTCACCTGCATGACGAGGATCTCCGGATACGTCACGCACAGGCGGCACCCGCGATGGCCGAGCATCGGATTGGCCTCGTGAAGCTGGCTGACGCGCTGGCGCACCTTCTCCACGCGCACGCCGAGGGCGTCGGCCATCTCCCGCTGGTTGTCCTCGTCGTGCGGGAGAAACTCGTGCAGCGGCGGGTCGATCAGGCGGATGGTGACCGGCAGGCCCTTCATCGCCGTGAAGATGCCGATGAAGTCCTCCCGCTGGTACGGGAGCAACTCGGCCAGCGCGCTCTCCCGGGCCGGCTTCGTCTCCGCGAGGATCATCTTCCGCATCGACTTGATCCGCTCGCCCTCGAAGAACATGTGCTCGGTGCGCGTCAGGCCGATGCCCTCGGCGCCGAACTCGCGGGCCCGCTTCGCATCGGCGGGCGTGTCCGCGTTGGTGCGCACGCCGATCGCGCGGTACTTGTCCGACCACTTCATGACCTTCGCGAAGTCGCCGCCGAGCCGCGCCTCCTGCGTCGCCAACGACCCCTCGATCACCTCGCCAGTCGAGCCGTCGATCGAGAACACGTCCTCGCGAGAGAACGTCCGCCCCGCGACCGTGAACACCCCCGCCGCGGCGTCGATGGTCACATCGCCCGCGCCGGCCACGCAGCACTTGCCCCACCCGCGGGCCACGACGGCCGCGTGCGAGGTCATCCCGCCCGTGCTCGTCAGAATGCCCGCCGCCAGGTGCATCCCCTCCACGTCCTCCGGCGAGGTCTCCTTGCGGACCAGGATCACCTTCTCCCCCTTGTGGGCCCGCTCGACGGCCTCCTCGGCGGTGAACGCCGGCTTGCCGACGGCCGCGCCCGGCGAGGCCGGCAGGCCCTTGCACAGGATCGTCGCACGCTTCTTCGCCACCGGGTCGAACGACGGCAGCAGCAGCTGCGTCAGGTCGCCCGCGGGAATCCGGAGCAGCGCGGCCTTCTCGTCGATGAGCCTCTCGCCCACCATGTCGCAGGCGATCTTCACCGCCGCGAAGCCCGTGCGCTTGCCGGTGCGCGTCTGGAGCATGAACAGCCGGCCGCGCTCGATGGTGAACTCGATGTCCTGCATGTCCCGGTAGTGCTTCTCGAGCGTGCCCTTGATGCGGAGCAGCTGGTCGTAGACCTGCTTGTTCCACCTGGGCATCTCGTCCACCGGCTTGGGCGTGCGAATGCCCGCGACCACGTCCTCGCCCTGCGCGTTGACGAGGAACTCGCCGTAGAACTTGTTCTCGCCCGTGGACGGGTTCCGCGTGAAGGCGACGCCCGTGCCCGAGTCGTCGCCCATGTTCCCGAACACCATCGCCTGCACGTTCACCGCCGTGCCGTTCAGGCCCTGGATGTTGGCCAGCCGCCGGTACGCCACCGCACGCTCCGCGTTCCAGCTCTTGAACACCGCCTCGATGGCGAGCTCGAGCTGCTCAACCGGATCCTGCGGGAAGTCCGCGCCGACGCTCTCCCGATACACCCCCTTGTACGCCTCGCAGAGCTCCACGATCCCCTCGACCGGAACCTCCGTGTCCTGCGACACGCCGTACTTGTTCTTGACCCTGTCGAAGGCGTGCTCGAACTTGTCGTGATCGACGCCCATCACGACGTCCCCGAACATGTTCAGCAGACGGCGATAGGCGTCGTACGCGAAGCGGCGGTTGCCCGTCGCCTTCGCCAGCCCCTCCACCGCCGCATCCGTCAGCCCGAGATTCAGGATCGTGTCCATCATGCCCGGCATCGAGGACTTGGCGCCCGAGCGAACGGAAACCAGCAGCGGATTCGCCGAGTCGCCGAACTTCTTGCCGGTGAACTGCTCGAGCGTCGCGATGTTCCGGCGAACATCGCCCATGAGCCCAGTCGGAAGCCGCTTGCCCTCCTCGTAGTACCGGGCGCACGTGTCGGTCGTGATCGTGAACCCCGGCGGCACCGGCAGGCCGATGCTCGTCATGTCGGCCAGGTTGGCCCCCTTGCCGCCCAGCAGGTCCTTCATCGAGCCCTTGCCCTCGGTCTTCCCCTTGCCGAAGAAGTACACCATCTTCGAGGACTTGGAACCGGGGGCATGGGCCCGAACGCCGTTCATCGTGCCCGACGGGCGGGTGAGTCGCTTGGAGGTCTTCTTCTTGGTGCCGGGAGCGTGCTTGCGGGTGGTCTTGGCGGCCATGGTGTTCCTGGGGATGGGAGGCTCGACGCCGAAAGCAAATCGACGTGCGGGCCCTGAACTTGCGGGTGTTTTCGCCGCCGCGGCCGCCCCTCGAGCGGGCCGGACGGCGGAACGGGAGCATAGATCGCTCGGAGTGGTGCGTCGCCGCTTTGCACAGATCCCTTTGCGGCCCGTGAAAAGGCGCTCGTACCCTTCGAGCCATGCCGGATGCAACGGTCTGTCATCGCAGAGCCTGGGTTTGGACGCCCCTTGAGGTGTTTGCGCGATGGCCGCGAGAACGCCCCGTCGCGATGCTCTGTTCGTTTCCCGGCAGCCCGGGTGTACCCGGGCACGAGCGGGCTCGATGGAGTTTCCTGGCCGAGCCCACCCAGATTGTCACGATTGGACCGAACGAAACAGACCCCCTGGAGCGGCTTGCCGCGGAAATCGACACAACAAGGCGCAAAGCCATCGACGGAGGCCCGATTCCGTTCGCCGGCGGATGGCTGGTCGCGCTGTCGTACGAGCTCGGGGCGTCGATCGAACCCGCCGTAGGCCCTGTGAGGGCGGCGAGCGACTGGCCGTGGTCGATCGTGATGTGGCGGTGCCCCAACCCGCTGGCGTTCGACCACGCGAACCGCGTGTGGTGGGAGGTTGGTTCGACGGCAGGCGCCAGCGAGATCGATCCCAACTCCGCGGATTGGCCCAGCGATCAACCGGATGCCCGTCTCGGCCCCATGGCCCCGACGATCCGCCGCGAGGCCTTCGAGCGGGCCGTCGCCCGCGCCGTCGAGTACACCCACGCGGGCGACGTGTTCCAGGTCAACCTCTCGCACGAGCTGGAGGCGTCGTTCGAGGGCTCGGCACGCTCACTCTTTGCCCGGCTCGCCGCGGCGGGCTCGCCCTGGTACGGCGCGTATCTGGAGTCTCCCCGAGGGGATTCGATGCACGCCGCACTCAGCCTCAGCCCCGAGTTGTTCCTCGATGTGGATGCGGCATCCCGGATCGTGACCACGCGCCCAATCAAGGGCACGCGCCGCGGCAGCGACGACCCCGGATCACTCCGCGACAGCGCCAAGGACCAGGTGGAACTCCACATGATCGTGGACCTGATGCGCAACGACCTCGGGCGCGTGTGCGAGACGGGATCGGTTCATGTCGCGGGCGTGCGCGACATCGAGCGCCACGGGGGCGAGCACGGAAGCGTCCATCACGGCGTCGCGACAGTCCGCGGCGTGCTGCGTGATGGAACAACGGCCGCGGACCTGTTGCGGGCGACCTTCCCGGCCGGATCGATCACCGGTGCCCCGAAGATCCGCGCCATGCAGATCATCCGGGAACTGGAGGGCCGGGCCCGCGGGCTCTACACGGGCGCGATCGGATTCATCAGCGACGCCGGGAACATCTCCCTGAACGTCGCGATCCGCACCGCGGTGATCTCTGGTCGTCGCGCCGGGCCGGACGAGATCATCGATGGTCAACTGCGCTTCGGCGCAGGGGCCGGGATCGTCGCGGACTCCATCCCATCGCACGAGTGGCAGGAGACGCTCGACAAAGCCCGCGTGATCACCGATGCGCCCACGGTCTCGCCAACGCCGGTCGTCATGCCCCTCACCGCCCAAGGAGCGCGGGCATGAGCGAGCCGATTCCACCCGCCGGCTACCAGCCGATCACGTCGCACGGAGCAAAGATCCGCGCCGACGTGGTCGATGTCTACGTGTTCGCTCGCGTGCCGCCCAACGACCCCCGTGCGCGTGTATCGAGCCCGGCGCGCCCCTACGACACCGAGCCCGGTTGGAAAGCCCCGATCGCGCCCGTCTGTTTCCTCCAGCTCCTCCGCTCCGGGGCGCCTCTGGAAAACACCTGGCACCCCGTCATGGGCCACGTCCACGCCGGCGAGACCAGCGTGCAGTGCGCGCGCCGCGAGATGCACGAGGAACTCGGCCTCGCGCCGGACGACCCCGCCATCCGCGGCCTGTGGGCCCTGGAGCAGGTGCACCCGTTCTACATCGCCGCGATCGACACCGTCGTCATGAGCCCGCGCTTCGCCTGCGAGGTGCGCCCCGACTGGACGCCGCGCCTGAACGATGAGCACACCGCCCACCGCTGGGTGCACGAGCGCGACATCGACTCCATGTTCATGTGGCCGGGACAGAAGGCCTGCTGCCGCGAGATCCTGCGGGAGATCGTCGCGGACGCCTCCCTCAGCCGCGACCGCCTGCGCGTGCGCGACTGAAGTCACTTGACGTCCGCGTCGCCATGCCGGCGGCGCACCGTGTACGTCCCCCCGCCCAGCGGTGCGTTGAACACCTCCGGATCGGCCGGATCCGCCGATGTCGAGGCGGGATGGTCCTCGCGATACACCATCAGCGCCCCGGACGGAACCAGCGCCGGCGCGACGGGAGCCTTCTCCACCAGCGACCGCACCCAGACACCGGTCTTGAGATACAGCAAAGCGACCTCCGGGTACGCAAGCCCGCCGTTGTAGAACGCCTCACCCCGATGCTCCGCCATGAATCGCACAAGCGCCCGCTGGTCGTCCGGCAGGGAACGAGGGACATCCTTCACGTACTTCACGCTGGAGACCGCGGCGACGGCGACGGCGGCCACACCCGCGAGAACAACTGCCGCACGCGCCAGCGCCGGGCGCACCACTGCGCCGACCCGCTTCGCGCCGACCGCCACCGCGATCGCCGAAAGCCACGCCGCGCCCGGATGCACGACCAGCAGGTAATAGTTCTGCTTCGCCGAGAACACGCACAGGGCGATGAACCAGGCGAGCGTCCAGACGGCCGCGAGAGCATCGCCCACGCGATGAACGCCGCTCCGCCATCGCGCCGCCACGACCGCCAGCCCCGCGATCGCGCTCGCGTACAGCGGCCACATCAGGCCCGGATTGATCGACTCGTCGAGGCGCCCCGCGATGAGCTGGAAGTACCAGTCCCACGGGCGATGATGGAACCGCTCGCCGGTCGCCCTCTGGAAGGACTGCTCCCAGAAGTACACGTGCGAGAACGACTCGCCGTATTGCGCGAGCATCGACACGTGCCACGGAAGCGCGATGAGCAATCCCACAGCGCCGCTCACGAGCACGATCATCGCCGAGCGGCGCGTCAGCATCCCGGCAAGGGCAAGCCAGGCGAGCCCCAGCGCCGGCAGCCCGAGCCCGATCAGCGGCTTGGTCATCAGCGCGCCGCCGATGCACACGCCCGCGCCGATCGCCCAACGCCAATCACTCACCACCAACAACAACTTATCCCACACCCAAACAACCACCCTC
>DASZWV010000047.1:0-3245 GCA_035546115.1 Phycisphaerales bacterium | reverse complement strand
GTCTGCGCGCCGTCCGGCAGCACATCCGGATACGAGTTGCTCAGGCACGTGAAGCCCGCGATGTTCGAGTTGTACGTCGACACCGAGGCCGGGCTGAACGAGGTCGCCGGCGAGGCCGGATTGATCGCCCCGTACATGATGTATCCCGAGGCCGCATCGTGCACCATCCCGAAGTTGTGCCCGAGCTCGTGCGCCGAATCCGCGTACCGCGCCGCGAGGATCGGCGTGAACCGCGACTGCACCAGGCTCGCCTGCCCGCCCGGGTTGCAGTACCCCGGCGTGTACGCCAGCCCCACGGTCGAGCCGTCCAAATCTCGCCCCGTGAACAGGTGCACCACGTCCCGCGCCGGGCTCGCGATCCCGAACCACCTCGTCGCCTGCGTCGCGAGAATCCCGTTCGAGCTCGCCTCCACCAGCGGATACGCGTTGTACGGGTCCGCCGCGCTCGTTGTCCACACCGTCACCTGCTTGAGCGCGAACCGCACCGGCGATGTGAATCCCGCCTGGTTGCGGTAGATCGCGTTCACCCCGAGCATCACCGCCTCGATGTCCTGCACGGTCGCGCCCACGGAGCCCGCGTTCAGCTGATAGAACGGATAGTCCGCCTCCGCGATCATCTCGACGTACTTGCACCCCGGCCCCCGCGCGCCCAATCCCGCCACCGGGCCCAGCATGCACTCCGGGCAGTGATCCAGCCCGCACTCGCCGGCGATCGGCAGCACATCCTCCGGCTTGTACACAACGTGCTCGCCCGCCGCCCCGCCCTCCAGCGGCTGGATGTACACGCTCGGGCCGTTCCCTCCCGCGGGATACACCACGCCGCGCACCTGCATTCCAACCACCGACGCCCACAACTCATCTCCGGTCGTTCGGTCCTTCCCATGGAACGCCGTCGGCGCGGGCGCGGCCGCCTCGTGCAGCACTCCATCCGCACCGGACGCCATCACCCTGAATCCCGGAGCGCGCAACGGATACGGATCAACATCGAAAACCCCCACCCGCGGCCTCCCCTCGGTCCCAAGCTCCACGCCGATCGTCAGCGCCGCCGACCCCGCGCCGAACGAAGCCACGCTCACCGGCACAACCCGCCCCGCCCGCAGCCCCATCGCCCGCAGCGCCTCACCCCGCGCCCCGGCCGCCAATGGCACCCCATCGGCGAGCACCGGAAACGCCACCGACGCCGCGCCGACCGCAGCGAACGCCGCGAAACCCAGACGAATCGACCTGGTCATCGGAAACTCCTCGAATCACATCGCAGCGAACCGGTGCAGGGAGGCCGTTCCAATCTACCCCACGCCCCGCCTTCTGCACCCGAATCACCCGGGAATATCGGCGCTCTTGACGCCCGGCCAGCACCTCCCGCATGATCTCCCACCATGAATCTCTCCTTGCAAGGCAAAAAGGCGTTGGTCTGCGGTTCCACCCAGGGCATCGGGCGCGCCGCCGCGATCGAGCTCGCCCTCCTCGGCGCAGAGGTCACCCTGCTCGCCCGCAACGCCGAGCGACTCGCCGCCACGCGCGACAAGCTCGACGCGAAGCACGGCCAGCAGCACCACTGGGCCGCGGCCGATTTCTCGAACGTCGACAGTGTCCGCGAGGCCGCACGCACGCTCATCGAGAGCGGTCGCCACTACCACATCCTCATCAACAACACCGGCGGTCCCGCCGGCGGCCCGGCCATCGATGCAAATCCCGAGGCGTATCTCGACGCCTTCAGGGCCCACCTCATCTGCAACCAGATCCTCACCCAGGCCGTCGCGCCCGCGATGAAGCAGGCGAAGTATGGCCGCATCGTCAACGTCATCTCGACGAGCGTGAAGGCCCCCATCCCCAACCTCGGTGTGAGCAACACCATCCGCGGCGCGGTCGCCTCATGGGCCAAGACCCTCGCCGGCGAACTCGGCCCGCACGGCATCACCGTGAACAACGTCCTCCCCGGCTACACGAGCACCGACCGCCTCGGCGCCCTCGCCACCGGGCGCGCCCAGAAGTCCGGCACCACCAAGGAGCAGGTCGAGAAGGAATGGCTCGCCACCATCCCCGCCGGCCGCTTCGGCACACCCGACGAACTCGGCGCGGCCATCGCCTTCCTCTGCACCCCGGCCGCGGCGTACATCAACGGGATCAATCTGCCGGTGGATGGGGGAAGGTTGCAATCGCTGTAGACCAGATCAGTCTTCAATGCCCACTTCGCACTCCAACGCACGCCCCGAACGCAAACGCGCGGGTTGGTTGTCCGCGCTCTTCCTGTTCTTCTTGATCTCGTCGGGGTATGTGGCCGACCAGTTCAGCAGGCGCGATGTGGACGTTCCCCGGTGGTTCGGCCTCATCTGGCTCGCGATCGCGGGCGTTTGGCTCGTCGTTCTCGTTATCCTGTGGATTTTTGCCGCCAAGGAATCGCTCGATGCCCCAAACCGGAGCGAGCTCGGCTCAGCCAAGCCACGCGGCGACCGCTGCTCAGGCTGCGGATACTCGCTCGCCGGACTACCGGATGTCGAAAAGTGCCCGGAGTGTGGCAAGCCGCTGTCCTTTGCCGAGCTCATGGAACGCGCCAAGGTCTCAAACGCTCGTCCTCCGATGCGCTGATAAATGTCAGTCAAATGTCAATAAGAGCACGTGCTCGTACACTTGCCCCCAATGCTCACGCTCGCCAACTTCGTCGGCGGCAAGAACGTCCCGCCCGCATCGGGCCAATACCTCGACAACTTCGAGCCCGCCACCGGTGCGCCCTTCGCCCGCATCCCCGATTCCGACGCCGCCGACATCGACGCCGCCGTGAAATCCGCCGCCGCGGCCTTCCCCGCCTGGTCCGCCACCTCCGCCGCCGAGCGTTCCCGCATCCTCCTCAAGCTCGCCGACCTCATCGATTCCAACCTCGACCGCCTCGCCGAGGCCGAATCCCGCGACACCGGCAAGCCCATCTCCCTCGCCCGCTCGGTGGACATCCCACGCTCCGCCTCCAACTTCCGCTACTTCGCCACCGCCATCCTGCACACCACCGGCGAGTTCCACGAGTTCGACGGCGGCGGCGTCCCCGCCGCGCAGGGCGGTACACACGCGCTCAACTACACCCTGCGCAAGCCCCGCGGCGTCGCCGGCCTCATCTCCCCCTGGAATCTCCCCCTCTACCTCCTCACCTGGAAGATCGCCCCCGCGCTCGCCACCGGCAACACCGCCGTCTGCAAGCCCAGCGAGGTCACCCCGCTCACCGCATCTCTCCTCGGCGATCTCGCGAACGGAGCGGG
>DASZWV010000046.1:0-8568 GCA_035546115.1 Phycisphaerales bacterium | reverse complement strand
CCTTGCTCGTCCGCGGCAGTTCCGGCAGCTCGTACACCTTGATCTTGAACACGCGCCCCGTGTTCGTGAAGCACAGCAGATCGTCGTGCGTCGAGGCCACGAACATGTGCTCGATGAAGTCCTCTTCCTTCGTCGCCCCGCCGATGATCCCCTTCCCGCCGCGGCCCTGCTGGCGATAGGTGCTCAGCACAACCCGCTTGGCGTACCCCTGGTTGGAGATGGTCACGGCCATGTCCTGGACCTGGATGAGGGCGCCGATGTCGATGTCCGCGCCGTCGCCGCCGTCCTGGATCTCGGTCACGCGATCGCCCAGGAACGCCCGCGCCTCCGGCCGGCCGGGGAACACCACGCGGGTGGTGGCGAAGCGAGCCCGCATCTGCTCGCAGTCCGCGGCGATGATCGCGCGCACGCGCTCGGGCTTGGCCAGGATGTCCTCGTAGTCCTCGATCTGGGTAATCAGGTCGCGATACCCCTGCGCCAGCCGCTCGATCTCCAGCCCGACAAGCTGGCTCAGCCGCATGTCGCAGATCGTCTCCGCCTGCACGCGCGAGAGCGTCACGCCGTCGGGGAACTTGCGGACGTGCTCCGCCAGCCGCGCCGGCAGCTTCTCGAACAGCGACGAGCCGGCGATGCGGAACTTGTGCTGCACCAGCCGCTCGATCGCCTCGGCCTTCGTCGCGCTCGAGCGGATGAGCTTGACAACCTGGTCGATGTCGCAGACGGCGTAGATCTGCCCCTCGATCTTGTGCGCCCTCTGGCGCGCCTCGTTGAGCAGGTACGCCGTGCGCCGGCGGATCACGACCATCCGGTGCACGATGTAGTACTTGATCAGCTCCGCCAGGCTCAGCGTCCGCGGCTGGCGGTTCACCAGCGCGATGTTGTGGATGCTGAAGGTCTGCTGCAGCGGCGTGAACTGGTACAGCTGCTTCTCGACGACCCCCGCATCCGCGCCGCGCTTGAGCTCGATCACCACGCGCACGGGGCTCTTGGCGCTCGACTCGTCGCGTGCATCCGCGATGTCCGTGATCTTCTCCCCCTCGATCGCATCCCCGATGTTCTCGATGAACGTCTTGAGCCCGAGGTTGTACGGAATCTGCTCGACGACGATCTGCTGGCGGTCCTTCGAGCCCTCCAGGGGCTCGATGCGGACCTTGCCGCGCAGCGTCACCCGCCCTCGTCCCGTCGCGTACGCGTCGATGATCCCTTGCCGCCCCATGATCACGCCGCCCGTGGGGAAATCCGGCCCCTTGACGCCGCGCCGAACCACGTTGCCGTTCGCGTCGGTCACGTCGGTCATCAGCTCGCCGAGCGTGATGTCGGGCCTGTCCAGCGTCCGGATGATCGCATCAAAGATCTCGATCGGGTTGTGCGGCGCAAGGCTGGTCGCCATGCCGACGGCGATTCCGACGCCGCCGTTGATCAGCAGATTCGGGAACTTGCCCGGAAGGACCGTCGGTTCCGTCAAACGATCGTCGTAGTTGGGCTGCTTGTCGACCGTGTCCAGGTTCAGGTCGTCGAGCATGTCCACCGCGGACTGCATCATGCGGGCTTCGGTGTAACGCATGGCCGCGGGCGGGTCCGGGGCGATCGAGCCGAAGTTGCCCTGCGGGTCCACCAGTTGGGCCCGCATGCGCCAGTGTTGCGCCATGTTGACAAGCGTCGGGTAGATGACGCCCTCGCCGTGCGGGTGATAGTTTCCCGACGTATCGCCGCAGATCTTGGCACACTTCAGATGCTTCCGCCCCGGCCGCAGATTCAGGTCGTTCATCGCAACCAGGATGCGTCGCTGCGACGGCTTGAGCCCATCACGAACATCGGGCAGTGCCCGGTCCATGATCGTGGACATCGCGTACGTCAGGTACGAGTCCTGCAACTCGCGTTCGATCTGCACGTCCGTGATGTTGCCGCCCCCCGCATCCCCGGACCCCGGGCCGCCCGGCGGAGGCGAACCCGGCGGAGGAGTCCCCGCACCTCCCGCGGCATCGCCCGCAGGCATCGCAGCCCCCGCGCCCGAATCGGCAGGACCAGCCGCGCTGGGAGTCACGTTCGACATCCCGTTGCCCGATCCGTTCACCGGCCTTGCGGCCTCGCCGCGGGCCTTCTTCGAGGGCTTCTCAGTGTCGGGCATCCGTGCAGCGCTCCGGGAAAAACGCCCCGAGACCAGGGCGAAAAAAGGCCCCCAAAGCGGCCCTGCGCAGGGCCGTTTCTGGGATCGGTTATTGTATCCAAAATCGATTCAATTTTCACCTTTTTTCTGCGCAAAAAACGGCTGGATTTCCCGTTGTTTTTCGCTGTTTTCCGGAATTCCGCGGGGCGTGAAACTCGACCCCGTTTTTTCGGTCCGAGCCGGCCCGCGGGCCGCCCCGCGCACGCCCCCCACCCGGCCGGAAAACGTTGATTCGACTAGTGCCTGAAGTGCCGAACACCCGTCGTCATGCACGTCACGCCGTGCTGCTCGCACAGATCGAACGTCTCCTGATCCCGCTTCGATCCCCCGGGATGCACGATCATCTTCACTCCCGCATCGACGAGCACCCTCGGCCCGTCGGGGAACGGGAAGAACGCATCCCCGCACGCGACCGCCCCGCTTGCACGCTCGCCCGCCTTCACCGCCGCCAGCCTGCACGCCGACACGCGGTCCACCTGCCCCGACCCCACGCCGAAGAGCCGCAGACCTCCCCGGTCCGCCCCACCGATCACGATCGCGTTGCTCGTCACAAACCTGCACAGCGTTTCCAGCACCACCGCCGCCCGGAGTTGCTCCTGCGATGGCGCCGGCCCCGCCCTGTGCTGCCACGCCGCCCACGCCGACGCCCCCGCCGTCCCGCCGACGGCGGAATCGCGATCCTGCACGAGCATCCCGCCCGGAATCGACCGGTAGTCCACCTTCCTGGTCGCCGAGGGCTGCCGGTCCCCAACCGCCAGCAATCGCACGCTCGTCCATCGCTCACGCAGCATCGCGAGCGCATCATCCTCGAATCGCGGCGCGATGATCACTTCCAGGAAGTTCTTCTCGTCCGCGATCACCGCCGCCGCCGCGCGATCAATCGGCGCCGACACCGCCAGGATCCCGCCGTACGCCGCGACCGGATCGCCGGCCAGCGCGAGCGACACCGCATCCCTGACCGATCCCGCCACCGCCCCGCCGCACGGGTTGGTGTGCTTCACCACCACCGCACTCGCGCCCCCATTCCCCGTCGTGCGGGCCAAGGCCTTCACGGCCTCCAGTGCGCTCGACGCGTCGAGAATGTTGTTGTAGCTCAACTGCTTTCCATGCAGTTGCTGCGCGCCGGGCACAGTCTGCCCCGTGCTCGCCGGATCCCGGTATAGCGCGGCCTCCTGGTGCGGGTTCTCGCCATACCTGAGCTGATCGAGCTTCGTGTAGCGCAGCTCCAGCACCTGCGGAAAGACCGTCGGCGCACGCCGCGACAAGTACGATGCGATCGCCGCGTCGTACTCGGCCGTGCGCGCAAACGCCGCGGCCGCAAGCTCCGCCCGCGTCTCCAGCGTCGTCGAGTTCGGCTCGCCGCGGGCCGCCCCTCCGTCCATCTCCTGGATCACGCGGTCATAGTGCGTCGGCGAGGTGACCACCGTCACCGAGGTGTAGTTCTTCGCCGCCCCGCGCAGCATCGCCGGCCCGCCCACGTCGATGTTCTCGATCGCCGTCTCCAGCGACACGCTCGGGTCGGCGACGGTCTGCTGGAACGGGTACAGGTTGATGCACACCAGCTCGATCGGCTCGATGTTGTGCTGCCTCAGGAACGCCTGGTGCTCCGGATGGTCGCGCAGGGCGAGCAAAGCCGCGTGCACACCGGGGTGAAGCGTTTTCACCCGCCCATCCAGCCCCTCGGGAAAGCTCGTGATGGATTCAACCGGCGTGACAGGCACCCCGGCCGCGCTCAGCGCCTTGGCCGTCCCGCCGGTCGAGATGATCGTGACCCCGCGCGACACCAGCGCCCTGGCGAAGGGCACAAGGTCGCTCTTGTCGGAGACCGAAAGCAATGCTCGGCGAATCGAAGGCATGTGGGATCAGGAGAAGGCAATCACACCCCGGGCCGACGAGCGCCCGTGCCGCCCCACGCACCGATCGTATCGAGTTCGCTCAGAACACGCAAGAAAACCGCGCCCGGGCATCACTTCGGGGCCAGCTTGGCGATAAGACCCGTCGGCGTCACGGCGTACAGGTTGCCGTTGTCGAACTTGTCCGCCTTGAGCATCGTCACCCCGTCGAGCTTGACGGACTCGACGGTCTGGCCATCGTCGATCTGCAGCGTCGAGGCCGTCGTTCCATCCCAGACGACCAGACGCTTGTTCCGAACAGCCACGGCCTCGCCACGAACCTTCGGGTTCGACCAGACCAGCTTGCCCGACACCGCGTCGTAGCACGTCAGCCCGTTCCCACCGCCCGCGACCTCCCCCTCGCCCATATCGCAGTACACCTTGCCGGCCCAGAACACCGGCTTGCGCCGCAGCGCTGCGTCCGTCCGCTTCCGCCACATCGGCTTGGCATCCTCCGAGGTGAACGCGTAGAGCGAATGGTCCTCGGACGCGATGTAGAGCGCGGCGTCGGAGACGCCGATCGGAGCGCCGGGACCCGAGAAGATCTTGGCCCGCCCCTGCGACATGCCGTTCTGCGGGTCCACGATCACAAGATCACCCCTCGTGGAGCACACCGCCACATTCCCGTTGCTCGTGATCACCGGCGGCACCTCCACCGACCCCGTCAGCCCGGTGCCCCACGCCCGGAAGCCGTTGAGCAGCAGGTGGCCCAGGATCTGCCCGTTCGTGCACCCGTACACCAGCATGTCGCCCGCGAGCACGGGCTTGGTGTTCACCACCTGCGCCAGATGCTGCTTGTCCTTGAGCGTGCCGGTCGCCAGGTCATAGAAGTACACCTCCGATTCCGACGACACCAGCAACTGGCCGTTGTGGCGCAGAACGCCCACGAACTTGGTCAGTCGCCCGGCGGGCTGGTCCGACCAGCGGATGCTCCCGGTCCTCGCCTCCAGCACCGTGAGCACGCCCGCGGACTCCTGGGCCACCACCGCATCGTCGAGCAACTCAAGGCGGGTGATGTGCTCCCCCGGGAGCATCGTGGGGAACCCTCGCCATTCCAGCCTGTACCCAAGCTTGGAATAGGCATCCAGCTCCACCGGCGTCGCCTTGGCCCGCGCCTCCGGAGACATCGCCCCGGCGTGGCTATCCGTGGAGCACCCGCCGGCGCCGATCACGAGGGCGACCACGGCCACGGCCTTGATCATGAGTCCGTGCGGTCGGGAAACACGCCTGGAAATCGATTCGAAATCTGGAAGTGTCAGCATCCGAAACGGTCCTCGGTGATGCAAGGGGTGGTTCAGGGCCGGAAGGGTACCACGGACGCGGCCAGTTTGCCCGCGAGGGCCCCCCAAAGACCACAATCCGCCGGAAAACAGCCTCTCATCCGCCCTGTCGGAAACCCCCGCGGTACGCTCCGCCCATGTTCACGGGGATTGTGCAGGCCATTGGGGCCGTTCACCAGTCGCAGCGGCGAGGCAAGGCCCTCCGACTCTTCATCGATGCCGGGAGATGGAACTACGCCCCGAAGGCTCGCATCGGAGACTCTGTATGCGTGGCCGGCGTCTGTCTCACGCTCGTTCATGCCAGGCGACCCTCCTCCCGCCCCACCAGGCGGATCCTTGAGTTCGATGTCGTCGCGGAAACCCTCGACAAAACGACGCTCGGCTCCCTCCCCCGGGGCCGAAAGGTAAACCTCGAGCACGCCGCGACCGCCTCCACCCTGCTCGGCGGCCACCTGGTGCAGGGACACGTCGACGGCATCGGCCGCATCTCCAAAGTCCAGCGCGGCGAAGACTGGCGCGTCTGGATCGACCTGCCCAACACCCTCCGAGTCTGGATGGTCAGCAAGGGCTCCGTCGCGATCGATGGCGTATCGCTCACGATCGCCGGCCTGACCCGGCGCGGCATCTGGGTCGCGCTCATTCCCGAAACGCTCGAGAAGACGACGCTCGCCGATCTGGATGTCGGCGACACCGTCAACGTCGAGGCCGATGTCATCGCCAAGATGGTGGCGAAGGCTCGAGAGTTCGCGGTGCGCAAGCCGAAGTCGCCCGCACGGAGAAAGACGACCAGACCCCGCCGGCCATAATCCGTCCCCCACACGCACCACCCGCATGCGATTCCTCGGCATCGATCCCGGTCTACGCCTCACCGGCTACGGGTGCGTGGAGACTCCGCCCGAGCCCGCCCGCCGCGCAAGGCACGGCGCCGACGCCGTGCTCATCGAGGGCGGCGTCATCCGCCTGAACGCCCGCCTGAGCATCTCCGAGCGCCTCGCCGAGCTCGACGCCGACCTCAGCGGCATCATCGAGCGCCTCCAGCCCGACGCCATCGCCGTCGAAAAGCTCTACGCCCACTACAAGCACCCCACCACCGCCATCGTCATGGGCCACGCCCGCGGCGTCGTCCTCCTGAACATCCAGCGCGCCGGCATCAGGCTCATCGAGCTCGGCGCCACCGAGGTCAAGAAGTCCCTCACCGGCAACGGCCACGCCAGCAAGGACCAGATGCAGCGCGGCGTGCAGGCCCAGCTCGGCCTCCCATCTCCCCCGCGACCACCCGACGTGGCCGATGCGATCGCCATCGGCCTATGCGCGCTCAGGCGGAACACCTGAGCGACGCCCGTCCGGGCTGTTGCGATCCTGCTCAAACTCCGCCCGTCCATCTCCGGCGAACTTCCCTCTTGTCCCAGCCAAGGAATCGTGGTACAAACGATCACGCCTCTGTTCCAAGCCACCGCAAGGAGTCACAATGCGTCCCGTTGTCCTCTCAATCTGTGTCGGCGTCGGCCTGTTGGCCGCGCCGACGTTCTGCAACGCCGCCGACATCGTTCTGTTCGACAACGGGCCGTTCATCACCGGAGTCGGCACCGGCCCGAACGGCTCGGACGTGAGCGTGACCGAGTCGGGGGCCGCGATCTCCATCAGTTTCAACGCCGGGCTCGCCCCGCCGAACGGCCCGGTCCGCGTCGCGGACGATTTCGTGGTGTCGGGAGCGCCGGGCCTGGGCGCCCGCCTGTCGCACATGTACGTCTACGGCGTGCAGAGCAACTCGACGACCTCCAACGTCCAGTTCGGCGCCGCGTACGTCGCGATCTACGACGGCCAGCCCTCCGCGGGCGGAAACCTCATCGCCGGAGACTTCGACACGAACCGCGCACTCTCCAGCACGTGGACCGGCGCATACCGCCTCAGCAGCAGCGGAACCCCCAGCACCACCCGCCCCATCACGCGGATCGACGTCGACATGTCGTGGGCGCCCCCGCTGCGGAACGGAACCTACTGGATCGTTTTCTCCGCCATCGGGGACGCCTCGCTCTCCTCGAACCCCAACCCGCAGACGATCGTTGTCACCCCGCACCGCGCGACCGACAACGCCCAGCAGCTCTTCAACGGCAACTGGGTGAATCTCTACGACCTCCCCTTCGTCGTGCACGCCCTTTGCCCGGCGGACTTCAACGCCTCCCACACCACCACGGTCGGCGACATCTTCGACTTCCTCAACGCCTGGTTCGCCGGGAATCCGCTCGCCGACTTCAACGGCAACGGTATTGCCGTCTCCGACATCTTCGACTTCCTGAACCAGTGGTTCACGGGGTGCTGATTGGCGCGACTCCCGCCGGGCTCGGACTCGCCGGCGCGGCGTGTTGCAGCTCATCCAGCGACTTCAAGAACTCCACCACGCACAGCAGCGTCAGGCTCGTCGCATCCACGGGCTGCGATGAATCCCACACCGCCGCGCGGATGCCCCCCTTGACAAGCTCGGCATCCGGATACATCCACGCGCTCGCATCATCCACCTGCAGTTGCCGCAAATAGCGCATCGCAAGCATGAGACTCGCGATCTCCCGCGATCGCTCGTTCGGCTCGGTCAGACGCGGATCGCCCAGCATCGTCGCGATGAACGCCAGCGGCCGCACGCACTGCCACGTCGGATACGGGTTGCCGCCCCCCTCGCCCAGCCCCGAGGTGAACACGATGCCCCCCATCATGTCGAGCGTGTCCTCGGTCGCCGTCGCCGGTGTGAGCTGGTGCTTCCAGCACTCCACGCGCATGGCGCGATAGGCGATCGCAAACGGGATGTCGTTCGGCGCTGCACCAGCGGCCCGCGTCGCCCGTTCTTGCTCCACGTCCGCCCATCCGAGCCACGGCATCATGGAGACCAGCCGTGCTTCCCCGACCTCTTTGTGGATCGCCTGGAGCACCTTGCCGATCCCTTCAAAGACCCCCGGATTGCCGCGTTCCCCTTCCAAGCCAATGCCGGCGAGCACGCTCAGAGGTCGCAGCTCGATCCGGATCGCCGCGGGATCAAAGTTGTTCCGTTCTTCCACCTGCGGAAGATCGGGCTGGGGCGCAAAGACAGAGCGGGACATTCCCCGCATGGAACCCCAGAACAGCGCTCGTCCCTGCCCCGGCGGGGGCCATAGCGGCACTTCCGCGAGCGCCGCGAGCACGCGCATCGCCGGAGCGCCCGCCTCGGGTCTCTCTCTTGCCGACTCCTGCGCGCATCGCA
>DASZWV010000045.1:0-6303 GCA_035546115.1 Phycisphaerales bacterium | reverse complement strand
GGGGCGATGACGGGGGGGCTGGCGCACGAGATCAAGAACCCGCTCTCGACGATCGGGCTGAACGCCCAGTTGATGGTGGAGGGGATCCAGGAGCTGGACATCGCGGAGTCGGACCGGTCGAGGCTGCTGAGCAGGACCAAGGCGCTGCAGCGGGAGACCGAGCGGCTGCGGGGGATTCTGCAGGACTTCCTCGATTTCGCCGGGCAGGTGCACCTGGACCGGCGGCGGATGGATGTGAACCAGATCGTCGCGGAACTGGCGGACTTCTACGCGCCGGAGGCGGAGCGGCATGGGGTGACGATCAAGACGGAGCTTGCGCCGGGGAAGATCGAGGCGAGCGTGGATGGGCGGGCGGTGAAGCAGGCGTTGCTGAATCTGATGATCAACGCGACGCAGGCGATGGGCGGGGATGCGGGAGGCGGGGCGGCTGGCGCGGAGCGGCGAGCGGGGACGCTGACGCTTCGGTCGAGCGTGGAGAGTGATCCGGATGTGGAGGGTGGACGGGTCGTGGTCATCCATGTGGCGGACACGGGGCCGGGGATTCCCGCGCGGGCGCTGGCGGAGATGTTCAAGCCGTACTTCACGACCAAGAGCGGTGGCTCGGGGCTCGGGCTGCCGACGTCGCGCAGGCTGATCGAGGAGCACGGGGGACGGATCACGGTGGAATCGGAGGAGGGGAAGGGCGCGGACTTTGCGGTTGTACTACCCTTGGGGTGATGGGCGGGGGTGCAAACCGCGAAGTGCGGGTCGCGAATCAGAGATCCAGGATCGAGATGATTCCAGCCTTTTCAACCGTTGCCTGCCCGGAATGGACCCTTGCCCAGGTCGCCCAGCGGGGCAACGGGCTTGGCTTCAACGCGGTGGAGCTGCGCACGTTCGGGGATGACTCGCGGCAGTTCGCGTGCGATCCCGCGCTGACGAGCGAGTCGAAGGCGCGGACGCTGCTGCGCGAGAACGGCCTGGAGCCGGTCTGCCTGGCGAGCGGGGTGCGGTTCGATGAGCCGATCTTTCCGCCGGTGGTGGGGGTGTTCTCGCCGAACGCCGAGCGGAGCATCCGCGAGGGGAAGCGGGCGATCGACCTGGCCGTGGGGATCGAGTGCCCGCTCGTGCGGGTGTTCGCGTACGAGTATCCGGCGCGCGAGAAGCGATCGGCGGCGATGAAGCGCATCATGGGCCGGCTGCGGGCGGTGGTCGATCACGCGGACAAGTCGGGCGTGGGCGTGGTGATCGAGAACGGGGGATCGTTCTGCACCGCGGCGGAGCTGATGGAGATTCTCGGCGAGATCGAGAGCCCGCTGCTCGGGGCGAGCTACTCGGCGGCGACGGCGATCCAGGCGGGCGAGGATCCGGCCGATGGGGTGAGGCTGCTCGGTGAGCGGCTGCGGGTGGCGAGGGTCAAGGACGCCCGGGATGGCCGGCCGGTGCTGCTGGGCGAGGGGGAGCTGGCGTGCGACGACTTCGTGCGGGCGCTGCTGGCGACGGGGTTCGATGGGCCGCTCGTGTTCGAGTGGGACCGGGCGTGGGTTCCCGGGCTTGCGCCCGCGGAGGAGGCGCTCTCGCACGCGGCGCGGACGCTGTACTCGTGGATCGGCGGCGTGGAGGCGGCGCCGGCATCGGCCCAGAACGGGCGCTCGGACAAGGCCGGCTCGCGCGGGGGGAAGGCACGGGGCGCTCGCGCCGGGCGGCGCTAGCCGTGGGCGCGACGGAGTCGGAGATGCTCGGGCGGCGGGTGGTGGAGGCGTGTCTGGCGATGGGGTTTGCGCTCGCGGGCGTGGCGCGCGCGGAGGAGACGTCGCACCGCGCGGCGTTCACGGCGTGGCTGGATGCGGGCTCGCACGGGGACATGGATTACATGTCGGAGCTCGTGGAGGAGCGGATGGATCCGCGGGTGATGCTCCCGGGGGCGAGGTCGGTGGTGATGGTGGCGGATCAATACGCGGAGCGCGGGAGCGGGGAAGAGCAGGAGCAGAAGAGCGGAGGAGCGCGGGCGCGCGGCGTCGTGGCGAAGTACGCGCGGGGGCGCGACTACCACGCGGTGATGCGGCGGCGGCTGCATGGGCTGTGCGATCGATTGCGGGAGATGCACCCGGGGGCTCGGTTCCGGGCGTTCGTGGATACGGGGCCGGCGCTGGAGCGCGAGCAGGCGGCGCGGGCGGGCTTGGGGTTCATCGGAAAGCACACGCTGCTGATCGAGCCGCGGCTGGGGAGCTACCTGCTGCTGGGCGGCTTTGCGACGACGCTCGAGCTTTCGGCTCCTGCGCGGTCGGCGGCCGGGGTGTCACATCAGACGTCGCCCTGCGGCACGTGCACGCGGTGCATCGATGCGTGCCCGACGGGGGCGATCACGGCGTTCCGGGTTGAGGCGACGCGGTGCGTCTCGTATCTGACGCTGGAGCACCGGGGGCTGATCGATCCCTCGCTGCACGCGGGGATCGGGGATCGGCTGCTGGGGTGCGATGTGTGCCAGGATGTGTGTCCATTCAATGATGCGCACGAGGGCGCGGCCTCGCACGCGCGGGTGAATCCGGCGTATCGCGACGAGGCGGGCGAGCGCGGGTCGTTGCCGCTGCCTGGGGTGTTGCGATGGACAGAGGCCGATCGCTCGCGCGCTCTCTCGGGGTCGGCGGCGAAGCGGGCGAGCCTGGCGATGATCCGGCGCAACGCGGTGATCGCGGCGGGGAACGCGGGGTTGTGGGGCGAGGTCGAGCGGATCGCGGGCGATGAGGGCGAGGAGGCGCTGGTGCGGGAGACGGCGAGGGCGGTGCTCGCGCGGCGGTGAGGTGCGCAAAGGGCACAGGCCGGAAGCCCGTGCGGCCGGGTCGTTTCAGAGATCGACGACGTCGCCGTAGCCAGGCATCTGGGCGTCGAGGTCGTAGGCCTGCTTGAGCTTGCCCTTGAGGACGGTGCGCGGGCCGTTCTCGCCGTGGGTCAGGAAGAGGCGCGGCTTGCCGTCCTTGAAGGGCGCGGCCCAGAGCACGAGGCCCGACTGGCCCGCGTGGGCGGAGAAGCCGCCGAGCGTGTGGACCTTGGCGTTCACGGGGACCTCCTCGCGGAAGATGCGGACCATGCGGGCGCCCTCGACCAGGCGGCGTCCGAGCGTGCCCTGGCCCTGGTAGCCCGCGATGACGACGTGGGTGTCGGGGTTCGGCAGGCTGTGGTAGAGGTGGTGGACGATGCGGCCGCCGGTGCACATGCCGCTGGCGGAGATGATGACCATGCATCCCTTGGCGTCGTTGAGGCGTTTGGACTCTTCGACGGTGCGCGTGTAGGTGAGGCCGGGGAACTTCAGCGGGGACTGGTTTTCCGCGAGGATGTCGCGGGCGTGCTCATCGTACAGGTTCGTGTAGCGGCGGTAGAGGTCGGAGACTTCGACCGCCATGGGGCTGTCGACGTAGACGTTCAGATGCTTGAGCGCGCCGGAGCGGAGGAAATCGCCCATGTGGTAGACGAGGTCCTGCGTGCGGCCGACGGCGAAGGCCGGGATGAGGACCTTGGCGCCGACGGCCTGGGCCTGCTGGAGGATGGCGAGGAACTCGGCGCGGGTGGATTCGAGCGACTTGTGGTCGCGGTCGCCGTAGGTGGATTCGAGGAGGACCACGTCGCTGGAGATCGTGCCGTCGGGTGTGACGGGGTCGCGCAGGATCGGCGAGCCGGTGACGCCGACGTCGCCGGAGAAGACGATGCGGACGGTCCGCGAGCCGTCGCGGATGGTCATGCGGACGCTCGCGGAGCCGAGGATGTGCCCCGCATCGAAGAACTCGACGTCGATGCCCTCGGCGATGGTCTTGGGCTCGCGGTAGTGCTCGGCGGACAGGAGCGGAAGCGTCCCCTTGACGTCCTCCTGGTCGTACAGGGGCTTTTCCTCGGGCTCGCCGGGGCGGCGGAGGCGCTCGTTGAAGCGCTCGGCGTCGTCCTCCTGCAGGTGGGCGGAGTCGTTGAGGATGATGTCGGTGAGCTCGGCGGTGGCGGGGGTGCAGTGGATGCGGCCGCGGTAGCCCTGCTTGACGAGCATGGGGAGCCGGCCGCAGTGGTCGAGGTGGGCGTGGGTGAGAACGATGGCGGAGAGGCCGTCCTTGGAGGAGACATCGACCGGGGGCATGCGGCGGTTGTGCTCATCGGCCTCGCGCTCGCCCTGGTGCATGCCCATGTCGACCATGACGCGGGCCTTGTCGGTCGTGACGAGGTAGCACGAGCCGGTGACTTCGCCCGCGGCGCCGTAGAAGCCGAGTTTGATCATGGGGGAACCGTAGACGGAGCGTTCCACGGCGGGAACGCAACCCCGCGGAGGGTCGTGGTCGGCTGGTCGGCGGGGCGAACCTCGCGTGGCCGTTCACGTACAACTCACGGTCGATACCGATATTCTCCCTCGTGATGGCCGGCCCTCACAACCCCGAGCATTCCAGACGACGGGAGTCGGTGCCCGGGGTGCGCCGCGTGGTCGAGCGGGCGGTGACGGGCGCCCGCGGGGCCGTGCCGCGGTACACGCGGGAGCTGCTCGCATCCGTCCGGGAGGAGCGCGAGCGGCGGTCCATGCGGAGGAACGGGTCGAGCGCCTCCCCGGTGGTGGTCGGGCCGCACGAGGCGATGGAGGCGTTTGTCGCGGCCGACCTCGGGGCGCTGTGGATCGGGCACGCGACGGTGCTGCTCCGGATCGGGGGGATGACGATCCTGACGGACCCGGTGTTCAGCAAGCGGATCGGGATGCGGCTGGGGGCGATGACGCTGGGGCTGGCGCGGGTGTGCCCGCCGGCGCTGGAGATCGAGCACCTGCCGCCGCTGGATGTGGTGCTGATCTCGCACGCGCACTTTGATCATCTGGACCGGCCGTCGCTCAAGCGGCTGGTGCGCGGCGCGAGCGGGGATGAGCTGGATGCGACGGGGCCCGGCGCGGGGGCGCACGTGATCACGGCCCAGAACACGCGGCGGCTGGTGCCGCGGGGGTTCGAGGATGTGACGGAGCTCGTGTGGCGTCGGTCGGCGCACGTGGGGAGCGTGCGGGTGACGGCGATCGAGCCGGCGCACTGGGGGGCGCGGACGGCGCTGGATCGGCACCGGCGGTTCAACTCGTACCTGATCGAGTCGAGCCGTCATCGCGTGCTGTTCGCGGGGGATACGGCGCACACGCACGCGTTCGATCACATCGGGCCGGTGGACCTGGCGGTGTTCGGGATCGGGGCGTACAACCCGTGGGAGCATGCGCACGCGACGCCGGAACAGGTGTGGGGCATGTACACGCGCCTCACGGATCCGGCGCATCCGAAGCCGCCGCCTCGGGGGCACCTGCTTCCGATGCATCACTCGACGTTCATTCTGAGCCGCGAGCCGGTGGATGAACCGCTCAGGCGGCTTCGGACGGTTGCCGGAGAGTGGGAGAAGCACATCGTGGCGGAGATGCCGGGGAAGATGTGGACGATGGGGGGGAGTTGAGCGCGAGATGCGGAGCGCGGAGCGTGTCGTCGCTCAGCGCGGGCGTCCCTTCGTGCGGGTCTGCCGGGCCTTGGCCTTGGTTGCGATGGCGCGCGTGGGATTGCTCTTTGACTTCGTTGCGCGGACGCCCGCGTAGGCGGTGCGGCCCTTGGTGGTGTTGCGGTGGGGCTTGCGGGTGGTGAGGCGTTTGGAGGGTTTGGTCTCGCGGATGATCGGCGTGGTGGCGCCGGCGTGCAGGGCCTTGGCGGCGGCGAGGACTGCGGAGGCGTGGCCGGGGGTCTTCACGCGATCCCAGCGGCGGACGATCCTGCCGTCGGGACCGACGAGCACCGTCGTGCGGAGCATGGCGCGGGTGATGTTGCCGTACATGTTCTTCTCGCCGAAGGCGCCGTAGAGCGTGCTGATGCGCGGATTGCCTCGGTCGTCCTTCTCATCGACGAGGAGGGGGAACGGGAAGCTGTGCTTGGCGGCGAACGCGGCGTGCGAGGCCTGGTCGTCGGGGCTGATGCCGATCACGGTGCAGTTCACCTTGCCGAAGTCGCCGTGGTGCTCGCGGAACTGGCAGGCCTCCTCGGTGCACAGGGGCGTGTCGTCCTCGGGGTAGAAGAAGATCACCAGGCCGCGGCCGCGGAAGTCGGAGAGCGAGTGCCTCTCGCCGTGCTGGTCGCGGAGGGAGAAGTTCGGGGCTGGGGTGTTGGGAGCGGGGGATGGAGAGAGTGTCTTGGCCATGATCGATTGTAGAGGCCGACCGCCGACGGTCGCGCGAGTGGGCTGGAATCCGCACGGGGGATTGCCGCGAGGCGGGCGGCACGGGCGGAACGGTCCGCGGCGTGGACCGTCCGTACCATGCGGCGCAGTCGTGGATGAGCGTTTCTA